>JBBTWO010000019.1:0-49795 GCA_038062745.1 Patescibacteria group bacterium
TCATGGACTGATGATTAAAGATGGAGCCAAGATGAGTAAATCCAAAGGAAATGTGGTTAATCCTGACGAATATATTGCCAAGTTTGGAGCTGATGTACTAAGACTGTATTTAATGTTTATGGGTCCTATGGATGGGTTCCCAGACTTTAGAGACTCGGGAATGGAGGGTATGCAGAGATTTGTTAATAAATTATGGACCATTTTCTCGCAAATAAGTTCTGATAAGGAAGATGAAGAGCTCACTATCAAAATGCACCAAACTATAAAAAAGACCACTGTAGATATATCAAAATTTGGCTATAATACAACTCTTTCTTCAATCATGGAATATGTCAATTTAATCATGGAGAGAAACAATTTCTCAAAGATGTATTTGAGGCCACTAGCTCAAATGATTGCCCCTTTTGCTCCTCACTTAGCTGAGGAAGTGTGGGAAATGATGGGTGAATCATTTTCTATTCATACATCAGCCTGGCCAGAATACCAGGAAGAACTTACCCAGGTTGGAGAACAAACAATAGTAGTTCAAGTAAACGGTAAAACCAGAGGTCAGTTTATAGTTGCCAGTCAAGATGTTGCCAAAAAGCAAGAAATTATTGCCCAGGCTGAAAGTCTTGAAAGCATTCAAAAACACTTAATGAACAAACAGATTGTTAACAAAATCTATGTTCCAGGAAAGATTGTCAACTTTGTTGCAAAGTAACAAAAGTCTACTTTCTAACAATAAGTGGCAAATATTACTTTTACTTTTTGGTGCTCTTCTTATTGGAGGTGGACTACTTTCCTCAAAAATTTATAGTACATCTTCTGACAAAGTAGAAATTATAAATCCATCAGCAAGTGATAATAATCAGCAGCAATTCGTTGTTGAGATTTCTGGGAGTGTTGAACATCCTGGGGTTTATCATATGGTAAGTGGATCAAGAATTGATGACTTAATTGTTGCTTGTGGTGGCTTGTCAGTTGATGCGGATCGGGGTTGGGTAGATAAGAATTTAAATCGAGCAGCAAAACTTACAGATGGTCAAAAACTATATATCCCTAATCAGTCAGAAGTCTTGAGTGCTAATGATTCTACTGCCGGGACAAGTATATCAAACTCTATCAGTCAAAATTTGTCAAAAAGCATAAATATTAACACTGCTAGTAGTTCTCAACTGGAATCATTGTCAGGAATTGGCCCTGTTACAGCCCAAAAGATGATCGAGGGTAGACCTTACTCAAGTGTTGAAGAATTGCTTACAAAAAAGATTTTGAGCCAAAAAGTATATGACAAGAATAAAGACCTACTGTCTGTTTATTAATGAAAAATTTGCTCTGGCTTGTCCTTTTTAGTTTATTTGTTGTTCGTTTCGTTTACACCAGACCAGTGTATAAACAAGGGGACACAGTTAGGATAACTGCTACCGTTTCTTCACAACCTATTAGATATACTACTTCCCAATATATAAAACTTGTAGGATTAAAAACTTATCTGCCTGCTTTTCCAGAAATCAGTTATGGTGACAAAGTTGTTGTCGAAGGATTAGTTAAAGATGACAAACTTCAAAATCCGAAACTCCTCAAAGTTACCCCAACAAATAATGTTTTATACAGACTAAGACAAAATTTAATTTCCTTTTATAAATCTGCAATCCCTGAACCTCATGCTTCGCTGGTTGCTGGTATGGTAATTGGTTCCAAACAGGCAATACCACAGGATTTTATGGATAATCTCAAGGCAACAGGTACAGCCCATGTAGTAGTGGCATCTGGTATGAATGTAACTTTGGTTGGCGGATTTATCTTGAATTCCTTAACTGCCATAATGAAAAGACGGAAAGCCTTAGTAGTCTCCTTAATTTGTATCTGGATATATGCACTAATGGCGGGGTTTGATGCACCCATAGTTAGGGCTGCAATCATGGGAACTATTGCCTTTACGGCTCAAGAGTTAGGAAGGCTAAACTATTCTCTTCGGGCTCTATTTTTGTCAGGCTTTGTAATGTTAATCATTAACCCATCTTGGATATCAGATTTGGGGTTTATCTTGTCCTTTATGGCAACGCTTTCACTGATATTGTTTCAGACAAAAATAGATAGATTGATACGTTTTGTACCAGGTATATTACGCCAAGATTTAAGCACTACTATTGCTGCCCAAGTAGGCGTTGCCCCCATTATTTTTTATGTTTTTGGCCAATTCAATCTATTATCTCCCCTTTATAACGTTTTGGTTTTGTGGACAATTCCCTTTATAACTATCATCGGTTTTGTTGCTGGGGCTATTGGTTTACTTATCCCCGGTGTTGGCAGATTAATCTTGTGGTTGGCCTATCCATTAACTGGATGGTTTAACACAGTAATTAGTATATGAATTTATATAAGCAACTTCTAATATTTGTGATTTTGGCAAATATCTTGGTCTGGATGGCTATTTTTACTTTTCCCAACAATTCTTTACGAATAATTGCTTGTGATATTGGCCAAGGGGATGCAATTTTAATTACCTATAAAGACTTTCAGGTTTTAACAGATGGGGGACCTGACTCATCTGTTATTAATTGTCTGTCAAAATATATGCCTTTTTGGGATAGAACCATAGAAGTGATGATTTTGACTAATCCAGACTTAGACCACCTTGGGGGACTAATTAGTGTTGTAAAACAATACAAGATTGAAAAATACATTAAAAGTCCCACAATAGATAGCACTCAAAGTTATAAAGTGCTAGAGGATTTAGTAGGGAGTAAGGGTATACCTACCTATGAGGCATCAAGTGCCTTAGATATACAGTTTAGTTTGATGTACTTGGATATAGTTTATCCAAACCAAGAAGATAGAGCGACATTTAAAAACCCTCAAAACAACTATTCGACAGTTTTTAAGCTAACATTTAAAGATTTTGAAGCTGTTTTTACCGGTGATATTGAAGAAGAAGCGTCAGACTATATTGCTAAGAATATTTATTTGGGAGACATAGACTATATCAAAATACCTCACCACGGAAGTAAGCATGGAATTACAAGGAGTCTCCTTGAAGTCACTAAACCTGAGATTGCCGTAATATCTGCGGGGAAAAACAACAAATATGGTCATCCCCACGCACAAATATTGGAAATGTTGCAAGAAAAAGGAGTCAAAATATTGGGCACTTATGACCAAGGAGATGTTGTTGTAGAGATTGACGAGTCGGGACGCGATATTATTTATAGACAATAATAGACGATTTTTAGACGATTGCTTGGAAAAGTGTAATAATAAAATATGATTTCTAATAAATCATGGTTGAAAACGATTTCTTCGATCTTTAGCAATCTCTCTGCTGCTTGGTATAGTTTTCTTAGGTATTGGTGCCTTTTTAGAAGAGAGAGTTAAATAAATAATGAATGGTCAAGATTTTTTAAGATTTACAAGCCTTACCCAGTTGTCTACTGCCTTGGTCTTGATTGCTTTTTTTCTTGGAGTAATAGCCTTTAAGCTTTATCAAAAGCCTTCAAAATCGACCAAAAGGTAAAAAATTTGCTATATTATTTTCTAAAGGCGTCAAAACCCAAGTCGCGATTGGGGAGCAAATAGATACAAATGTCTATCGGGACAAGCCCGTTACAGCTTAAGACGAGTAAAACAAAAAGGGTGGTACCGTCAAAAGAATGACCCCTTGAGATCTTGATTTTTAATGTCACGGTTTCAAAGGGTTATTTTTGTATATAATAGATATTATGATCAGAAATAAGATTATTGAAGAATTAAAAAGAATAACTGGAGCTAATGATATTCAGTTGTCTTTTCCAGAACGGGAAGAACATGGTGATTTTACAACTAATGTTGCTTTAGTTGCTGCTAAAGACAAAGGTAAAAACCCACGAGAGTATGCCCACGAATTAGTCAAATCCATATCACAAGTTGATAGTTTGATGCAGATTATTTCAGAAATAAAAATAGAAGGACCAGGGTTTATTAATTTCTATTTAAAAGAAAAATATTTAGTAAAAATTTTGGAAAGTATTGACGAAAGTTACGGAAAAACAACTTCAAACGTAGGTCAAAAAGTAATGTTTGAGTATGGTCAGCCAAACACTCACAAGCTTCCTCACATAGGTCACTTGTTTTCTTATGTTTATGGCGAAGCAATGACGAGAATATTGGAAGCTACAGGGTGGAAAGTGATGCGAGTTAATTATCAGGGAGATATTGGTCCTCACGTTGCAAAAGCCTTGTGGGCACTTCAAAAAAGAAAGCCTGTGATTCCTAATTCAGCTTATGAAAAAGCCAAATTGTTGCAAAGGATGTATCAGGAGGGAAGTAAGGCCTACGATGATGGCGAGAGTGCAAAAGCTGAGATTGATGATCTTAACAAAAAAATATATGCACATAATGAAGAAGTATTTGCTTTGTGGCAAGAAACACGCGGATGGAGTCTGGATTACTACCAAGAGTTCGAAAAAAGACTGGGAATTAACTATGACAAGTATTATTTTGAATCTCAAGTTGGTGAAGAAGGAAAAAAGAAAGTTAAAAAGCATACTCCTGGGATTTTCAAAGAAAGTGAGGGAGCGATAATTTTTGAAGGTAGTAAATATGGCCTCCACGATAGGGTTTTTGTGACCAAATTTGATACTCCTACCTACGAAGCAAAGGATTATTATCTTGAACAGAAGAAGTTTGAAGATTGGCCATGCGATCTTGTCATAATAACCACTGCCAATGAGCAGAATGAATATTTTAAGGTAGTTTTTAAAGCCCTTGAAAAAACACACCCTGGCTACGTTGGCAAACTAAAACACATTGGTTTTGGGATGATAAATTTAAAATCTGGAAAAATGAGCTCCAGAACAGGTAATATAATAAGTGGTGCTGAACTTGTTGATGTCGTTATAACAGATGTAGCAAAGTTAGGTAATAACAATGAAACATCAGAAATGGTAGGTATCGGAGCGATCAAGTATTCATTTCTAAAAAACAATCCACTACAAAATACCGCTTTCGACATTCAAGAAAGCATTTCAATAGAGGGTAACTCAGGGCCATATATTCAGTATACTTTTGCCAGAACTCAAAGTGTGCTGGCAAAATCCAACCTTCAGGGTGAGACCCTGAAGGTAAATAATTTGGAGGTTGAAGAACTATCGGTTGTTAAATATCTTATTAGATTCCCTGAAGTTGTGGCCAATGCAGCACAAAATTACTCACCCAATTTGGTTGCAAATTATCTTTTTGAGTTGGCACAAAAGTACAATACTTTCTATAATAAGCACAAAATTATAGGAGGAGAAAAAGAACAGTTTAGACTGCTTTTGACAGCTGCAACTGGCCAGGTACTTAAAAATGGACTTGAGCTTTTGGGAATTGAAGCTCCTAAGAAGATGTAGTTTCTTTGGTAAAACTTTTCATCTCTTCAGCTACTCTTTTAACTGGTTCTGAAAATAATTTAAATGGTTCAGATTTTGGAGGAGTAATTTCTGCTTCTAGTTTTCTCTCAATGTAGGATTCATCAATGTTTTTAAGCATTTCTGCCAGTTCAGCATCTTCTTGTAAGTTAATTCCTTGTTTTTCAGCCACTTTTGTTAATATCTGGAGGACTTTGGTTATTTCTCGTTCAGAAATTAAGTTAACCTGAAGATGAATTTCTTCTCGAAGCGAGCTAATAAGTCCTGATCTACTTTGGCTCATTAAGACTATGGTTGAAAGCACAATTGCCTCCAGTGAGACAAAGGTAACTAATAGAATAAATGGGTATGGATCAAATGGGGCAATGCCATGTATTTGGCCAGTATTAATAGCTATCCAAGCAACGAAAATAAGCAAATTGACCACAAAAAACTCCATGCTGCCAAAAAAGGAAGTTAAATGGTCTGCAATTTTGACTGCAATATTGCGTTTCTTTAAGGCCTTTGCTTCAAAGCTCTTAATAACTCCATATAATCTTGGTCTGGCCATATATAGATATTATCTAAAAGAAAGGTACTAAGCAATTATTTGTTTAACTTTATCCTAAGGACGCGTATAATGTGTCCAATTGTATGGGTGGTGAAAGAAATCAGTGGACAGACCAGGGCTTTGACAAGAAAACTGCCAAACAAATATTAGCCTGGCTTCATGGAACACCAGGTGTGATTATTGGTAGTGATGAGTTTGGCCGACCAGTTGCTTACCCGATAAATTCAAAGAATGCAGCTAGATTTCCAGAAGATGGGGGTTACAAGTGGATTCATGGCAGTTTTGGTAAAAATAGCCACTTGGACAATGTGGTAAGAGAAGGTGAGATCATGGGGAATAAATCATCTAATCGTACCAATCGGTTTGGTGATGTGACCCACCACAAAAGACGAAGACCACAAAAAGTGTTTGTTGAAAGTAACCACCACTTTTGTGTGGACACGTTAACCTTTAATAGTAAAGACCCAACATTGACTCCTGTTGTCGTTGATTTGAATGTTTTGTTTCGAGCGGGATACAGCCTCTCTTCATCTGCAAATAGAATAATGACCGATGTTGTTTATTTTAAAAAGCCAATGTTACTGCCTTTGGCTAGCAAGGATATTTTTATGTGCCTAGTTGACCAAAAACCAGACATATTTGTAAATACTTTCTCACAAGAAATGATTAGTTTTTTAGATCAAGGAGACGTTGAGCCAATACACGGAAGAATACCTACTCAAATTTTAAAGTTCCCAGATATTGAAGACCACCATCTTTTAAAGCTATTGGTAGCTACTGGATTTCCACTTATTACCTATGACGTTGCTCTTTTGAAGCATTGTAGGGAAAACAACCTTCCAGCCTATACGCCGTCTAGCTATCTTCGGGAGTTTGAAATATAATTCATATCTGAAGTGGTATTTAGCCAAAAAAATGAAATATAAACTCTCAACTCTTGCAAATGGCCTTCGTATCCTTACTGTCCCAATGCCCACGTTAGAATCGGCCACAGTGACTGTCTGGGTAGGAACTGGATCAAGATTTGAAAGCCCTGAAATTGAAGGTATTAGCCACTTTTTGGAGCATATGGTTTTTAAAGGCAGTAAAAAACGTCCCTCAGCCAAACAGATTGCCGAAGCAATTGATGCAATTGGTGGGGAATTCAATGCAGCTACTAGCAAAGATTGGACTAACTTCTATATTAGAAGTAGGGCGGCACAGCTTGAGACCACCATGGATGTTTTGTCTGACATGGTCTTAAATCCTACTTTAGATGCATCAGACATTGAAAGAGAAAAAGGCGTAATTATTGAAGAAATAGCCATGTATGAAGATACTCCCATGCAAAATATTGGTAATGTTTTTGAACAACTAATATTTGATGGTAACCAACTAGGTCAGAATATTGCTGGGACTGCCAAATCAGTAAACGGGATAACCAAGCAGGACTTTGAAGATTATCGAAAAAAGCATTATTTTGCCAAAAATATTGTTGTTTCAGTTGCTGGAGGAATTGAGCAGAAGCAGGTTTTGGCCTTGGCGCAAAAATATTTTGGCAGCTTGAAATCAGACATTGCCCAAAAGCAGAAATTGGAAATGGTATCAAATACCCAAACTGCTCCTGCAGTAAAACTAAAAACCAAAGCCAATTCTGAACAGGGTCATTTTATTTTAGGCTTCCGTGGCTTCCCCAGGGGGCACAAAGATAAATATGCAGAAGCAGTTTTGTCGTCAATTTTGGGTGGAGGCATGAGTTCCAGAATGTTTACAGAAATAAGGGAAAAAAGAGGCTTGGCATATGCTGTGAGTGCTGATTCTGAGCATTATGAGGACACAGGTTACTTTGGAATATATGCTGGAGTTGTAGTATCAAAAATAGACGAAGCTATTAAAGCTATTTTGGATGAACTTTACAGTCTTGCCGCACAAAAGTCAGAAATTTCAGATTCCGAACTGACTAAGGCAAAAGAATATCTAAAAGGCCACATGGCCCTGGCTTTGGAAAATACAAAGGCGGTTAACTCATTCTTTGGTATGAAGGAATTACTTCAAGCAAAAATTGAAACTCCAGAAGAAGTGTTTGCAGGCATAAATAAAGTAACCAAAGAAGATGTATATAAAGTTGCAAGTATTCTTTTTAAACCAGAAAAACTTAATTTAGCCATAATTGGACCCTATAAAGACGAGGGAAAGTTTGTTAAACTGCTTAATTAAGATGGAACAGACAATAGTACTAGTCAAACCAGATGCTCTTCAAAGAGGATTAATAGGTCAGATAATAAATCGTTTTGAAAGAAAAGGCTTAAAGCTTAAAGCTCTTAAGATGACCACAATGACTGAGGACTTGGTTGATGAATGGTATGTGCACCACAAAGACAAAAGCTTTTTTAAAGACATAAAAAAATTTATGACGTGGACGCCAATAGTGGCCATGGTTTGGGAAGGTGTTGGAGCTATAGTGGCTGTCAGAAAAATTGTTGGAGTAACCAAAGGCAGGGAAGCAGAAGGAGGTTCTATTAGGGGGGATTTTGGTATGAGTGGTTCTCAAAATCTTGTCCATGCATCAGACTCAATAGAAGCAGCAGAAAAAGAAATGAACTTAATCTTTACCAAGAAAGAAGTATTTGAATATCAAAGCGCCGTTGATTGTCTTATTTATTCTCCAGGCGAAATAGTATAATTTTTTAACACACTTTCTTCAAAAGTATTTGCTGCTTCACCAATCACTTCCAGATATATATTTTTATTTTGGTTAAACCCTGAAACTATATTTTTAATTAACATCACATTGCCAAGGAGCAATAAACCAAGCACTACAGCTCCTACAAGGGTGTTTGCTGGCCTTTTTACTACAACAAACGTATCAAGTGTCATATCATGCCATGTTTGTTTATTTTGATCCTTAAGAAGCCACCAAAAACCTAAGCCAAAAAGCAAGTTTGAAAGCATTTGAGCCACTAACTCTCTAAACATGGCTCGCCAAAATGAAATATATTTGCCAGAGGAAGTAGTAATTTCAATGCCAGTTATGAGTTTGCCCAAGGAACCGCCGAATTTTGTTGCTAAATAGGCTTGAATAATTAAATAACCAATTCCAAACCAAACGACAAAAATGATGTAGGTTAGCAGTGAGGTTAAAATTGCGTCAACAGAAGTACTTTGGGCAAGTTTCAACACAAACCAAACAGCCAATGTGAAGCCAACCAACCGGTCAATTACTCCAGCGATTAATCTTTGCCAAACTGATGCGTACTTCATTTTATTTCCCCTTTCTTGGATATTTGTTCAAACCACAAATTCCAGTTACTGGCAGAAAAAACTACTGTTAAGGCTCGTATAAACAGATTTGCTAGTCCAAAGGCAATCAGTAAAATTACTAGAACCAAGATGTTCACCCAATAGGCTGACAATTGAAATTTATCAATATTTGAAATCATTGGTACAACAAAGATAGCTCCTGGGATTGCTAAAACAAGCAGTAAAACAATATTGGTTACACAGCCAAAAGCTGTACCACTCACGGTATTTATAATCCCCATTAAAATAGAAGGGAAGTAGTTGCTCAGTGCTAACCTCCATGATTTTGTCCAGCCCTCCCAAGGTGAGAGATTGTCCAAAACTACTGCTCTTTGGGCTAAAACTTTGGTAAGTCCAAACTGAATAACAAAGAAAAAGAAAGCCAAAACTGCAAAAATAGCAACCAATGGAACAAAATTTCTGGCTGCGGCAGCTAAAACAGTAGCCAGAATGATACCACCAACGCCAAAACCAATTAGTATTGCCAAAAATAAAACAAATTCAATGATTCCCAAAACTATTAAATCCTTAATCTTGGCTATTCCCAAGGGAGAAGTAATTTTTAAAGTTGTTTGTTTATCTTGATGAGCCAATTTCAAACCTGCAATCAATGAACCATTCAACCAGGTTGAAATTACCCAAGAAATTGCAATTCCAACAAGCAAAGAAATTACTACTCCCAAGGCCAAAAGAGACCATGTCTGTGGACTTACCTTACCTGCCCAATCGACAAAAAGGTTTGTTTTTGTGTCACCTTTGAAACTGTCTGATAGATTGCCAAAATTACTTAAAGAACTACCACCAGCTGTAGCAGCTAACCCTAATCCATACACCCAAAGCCATTTAAACTTTTTGGTTGTTTCTATGGATTTTTGAATTATTTTGCCGTAGTCTGGCATATGTTTTTAGAAGTTTTAAACTTTAATAACCACAGTTCCGGCAATTTTGTCGTGCCAACCTTGTTTTTTAGCATCGCCAATTACCCATAAATATCCAAGACCAAGGACAATACCTGAAATAAATCTGCCGACAACTTCGCGAAGAAATGCACCCAGATAGTCAAGTGTCTTGCCATCACTAAGTCTAACGACTTTAATCTTCATAACCTTCTTACCAAGTGTTTGACCAGTTGTTGTTGTGAAGTATATTAAGTATCCCCAGCCAACAATCATACTGGCTGGTGTCCCAAGAACTTCCATGTTAATTGTCTTAAAGATCATCTGAAGAATTACATTGGCAATTACAATAACTACAATATCGATAAGATAGGCTACTAGCCGAATTCCAAAACCTGCATATTTTTGATTATTTACTGCCATAGATGTTATTTAATTATCTTTTCTAAATGTTGTCAACTACTGATTTGGTGTTGGTGATACTTGTGGTTCAGTAACATCAGCTGGTGGCAATTCAATTTGTGGGTTGAGTGTTGGTTCTGGTGTTGCTGGTGGAGTTAATTCGCTGCCAGTTGGTGTTTCTACTTGGGTTGTTTTCCTGCTTTCAAGATTCTGTAACTCTTTTTCAGCCAATTTGTAGTCATTTGAATCTTTTTCGACCAATGTTAAAACTGTTTTCAAGGTAATTATTGCCTTATCTATTTGTTGATTCTCCCGGTAGGCAATTGCCAAATTGTAATGAGCGTTGGCATGGTCTGGCTTGGTGGCAACTGCCAACTTGAAGGCATCAATTGCATTTTCATAATCACCAGACGAATAATAAATTCCTCCCTGGGCAATTCGTAGATTTGGGTTAAGCGGATCAAGATTAATGGCTTGTCTGTAGGCTTGGAGAGCATAGTTGTCAGCATCTTTGACATATGGCATGACTGATTTATACATTGTAGCTAAAAACTCCCAATTTTCTGATTTCTGAGGGTTTAAAGCAGTTGCCTGCTTGGCCAAAGTAATTGACTCTTGGATGTATTGGGCAATAGCTTGCTTTTCGCGGTCTGTAATATCCTTTGGATCCTTCTTGGCTATAAGATTGGCAATTGCCAGATCAGTTTTTGCAGCATAATTAAAGTACGTGTCGGTGTTTGGGTTTTGATCTATGGCTTTGCTGAGCAAGCTGCGTGTTTCGGCTCCGCCATCCTTTTTGGTTTCGGCGGCAACTGCACTCGCGAGAAAACTTTCAGCAGAAAGGAATTTTGCCTGAACAAATAGTGCGTAGGCAATAATAATTAGCAAGGGGATGGTCACGATATAAACAGGAATTTTATAGCTGTAACCTTTGTTAAGCGAATATGCAGAATCAGAAATAATTGGTAAATGGATTTTGCTGGTTTTTGATGACAGTGAAAGCAGCAAAAATAGCAAAAACAAACTCACCAGATTGAAGGGAAGAAAAAGCCCAACCAGCAGTAAAGAAATCAAGGCGAGGAACGAGTCCCGACTTAACAAACCATCAGCTTTGTCTGGAGCGTTTTTAATTACTACAATAATGGTTGCCATTAAGGCGATAAGGCCCAAGAGTCCCGTTTCCGTCCAGGCTGTTAGGTAGAAGTTATTTGCAGAGTTAAACCTTACATTCCACAACTTAGTTTTGTTGTATTCTATGGGCTTATACTTATTGAAAGCAGACTTGTAATTGTCAACTCCCACTCCAAACAGGGGATTCTCCTTAAAAGAATCAATTGCGATGCTCCAGGTCGTGGTAATGCCAGGAATTTGAAGGACTTCCCCCTTTTTAGGAATTATTGAGTAAACCGAGACTAACAGTCCAAAACCGATAAAGATTGAAAAAATTGAGTAAGTAATTTTTTCAGCCAGTGATTCATCATGGATAACTTTAACAACAGCAAGCACCAAGGCTGGCAGCAAAAAGACAATCTGAGCAATGTTACCGCCAACCAACGAGAAATTCTCAGTCTTCATGAATGTTGGCAGTAAAGAAATCTTCCCAAAAATGCCCGTATAGGCCAGAAGACCCACAAAAGAAACACCAACTGCTGAGGCAATAAGACCTAATTTTATAGTGTCTTTGTTTCTTTGTTGGTTGACAATAAAATAAAAAAGTGCCCCCGCAATCACGATGGTTGCGCTTCCGGGAAGGAAAAAAGCATCAGTTCTATTGGGTGACTGAATCAAGGTTGAGGCGATGTAAGCAGTTGCTAATAAAAACACTGGGATGTCAAAAGTAGCAGTGGAAAAATCAATTGACCCCTTAATTATTATTTTAAATAACTTCAAGGAAAAAAGAAGTAAAACGGACGTAACCAGCAAGGCGCTTTTTGCGGGAATATAAATATTTACAAAAGAAGACAAGAAAAATATAGGAATTAAAAATACACTTGCAACGATTATTATTTTTTCTAATTTTTCAATTGTTTTTAACATGTATTTATACCCATATAAGTGTATTTATATTTACGCTTTGTTTCAAGTACTAAAATAGTAGAATGAGAGATATATAATGATTTATGTTTCTTACACATTCTGATTCTTCTTTTCCACTACAACTCAAGCAAGTAAGGCCAAAAGTTGAAAGTATTTTTTACAAGGGAAACTTAAACCCTGGTCCTTTTGAAAATTGTGTTTCAGTTGTTGGCAGCCGTAGGATTACAAATTATGGCAGGCAGGTACTGGAAAAAATTATTCCACCCCTGGTGGATGCAGGCATAACAATTGTTTCAGGCTTTATGTATGGCGTCGATCAAGAGGCACACAAAATTGTTTTAGAAAACAAGGGCATGACAATTGCAGTTCTTGGCTGGGGAATAGACTGGCCAGTACCAGAAGATGACCAGAAACTTTATCTGGAAATCGAGAATAAAGGACTTATTGTAAGTGAATATGAAGGTCAAACAAAGGCTCAACTTTGGATGTTTCCAAGAAGAAACAGAATTGTTGCCGGGCTTTCAAAAGCAACAATTGTAATTGAAGCGGCAGAAAAATCTGGAAGCTTAATAACGGCTGATTATGCCTTAAAATTTGGTAAGAAATTGTTTGCAGTCCCAGGACCAATCACTTCCAGAGTTTCAGAAGGGTGCAATCAATTAATAAAAGACGGTAAAGCAAAAATGCTTACTTGCGCAGAAGATATCTTATCTGCCTTAAATATTAAACACTCAATTGTACCTTCAGGGTCTCACCCTGAAGGTGGAGAAATTATGAAATTACTTTCAAATGAAGCTTTAACTGTTGATGAGTTGGCAAGAATAATCAAAAAACCAGTGGAAAGTTTGGCAATTGAGCTTTCAATGTTGCAACTAACTGGAGATATTGTTGAAAGGGATGGAAAGTATTATATTGTAGATAAATAAAATGCCTGGTAAAAATTCGATTAAAGAATATGAAGCAGGGGCATATTACCACATCTACAACAGAGGAGTAGAGAAACGCCCCATATTTTTAGATGAAGCTGATTACAAAACCTTTCTTTCTTATCTCAAACTTTATCTTTCAAATCCAGACCTTCAGGGTCTCACCCTGAAGGTGAGTCCGTCACATAAAGTCAAAAACTATAACGGGGAAATTGAACTATTATGTTATTGCCTCATGCCTAATCATTTCCACTTTTTGGTTAAGCAGTCAAAATATGATGCAATTAATAGATTTATAAAATCTTTACTAGTCAAGTATTCAATGTATTTTAATAAGAAATACAATAGGGTTGGAAAATTGTTTCAAGGTGTGTACAAAGCGGTGAAAGTTGGCAATCAAGAACAGCTTTTGTATCTAACCAGGTATATCCATCTCAATCCCAAAAAGGATAATATTGTGAATCATTCCTATTCAAGTTTAGATAACTATATAGGTAAATTTGAACAAGAATGGGTTAAACCTGGGGAGATTCTTGAATATTTCTCCAATACAAATAAAAATCTAACTTATATGGCATTTTTAGATTTGGAGGATGGTTTGGACCTTCAGGGTCTCACCCTGAAGGAAGAATAATATGATTGCAAAAATTAATTCGGTGGCCAATGTGGGATTGACTAGTTTGCCAGTAGAGGTGGAGGTGGATGTTGCTACCCAGGGCTTTCCAGCTTTTAATATTGTAGGGTTGCCTTCTAAAGCTGTTGAAGAGGCAAAAGAACGAGTTAAGACTGCAATTGTTAACTCGGGATTTTCTTTTCCACAGAAGAAAATTACTGTGAATTTAGCCCCAGGGGACTTGGCAAAAGATGGAAGTTGTTATGATTTGCCAATAGCGGTTGGCATTTTGGTAGCTAGCGGGGAAGTGAAAGAAGAAACAATAAATGGAGCGGTGTATTATGGCGAATTGTCACTCGATGGCCATGTGAGACATACCAAGGGCGTGCTTTTGGTTGGCATATTTGCTCAGAAAACTGACACAAAAGAAATTTTTGTACCGATTGAATCTTCGCCGGAAGCCTCGGTAATTGAAAACATTAAAGTAATACCAGTCAGAAATCTTGTGGAGTTAGTATCTCACTTAAATAACCAAAAGTTAATTGAGCCCTTGGAAAATGTTGAAGTGGAAAGATTAATTGAAGCTGGAGAATCGGAATTTGATTTTTCAGAGGTGTTGGGCCAAGAGACTGCTAAAAGGGCATTAATGATTGCAGCCAGTGGAGGACATAATATTTTAATGAGTGGGCCTCCTGGGTCTGGGAAAACAATGCTTGCCAGGGCTCTTCCTTCAATTTTGCCCCCCTTAAACCCAAAAGAGGCATTGGAGGTAACCAGAATCTATTCAGCAACAGGCCTTTTGTCCCCAGGAGAAGCAATTGTCAGGGTTCGACCTTTTCGTTATCCGCACCACTCAACAAGTTTGGCGGGTCTTATTGGAGGAGGATCAAAACCACTTCCGGGAGAAGTAAGCTTGGCTCATTTGGGAGTGATGTTTTTGGATGAAATGGCTGAATTTCCAAGAAGTGTAATGGAGTCAATGAGGCAACCCATGGAGGATGGAAAAGTGGTTGTCTCGCGTGCCGCAGGACGAGTTGAATATCCAGCAAATTTTATGTTGGTAGCTGCTGTTAACACTTGCCCGTGTGGCTATTTAAACCACCCCAAAAGGGAGTGTAAATGCACAATAAGGCAAATTGAAAAATACAAAAGAAGAATTTCAGGACCAATTTTGGACAGAATTGACCTACATGTGAATGTGCCCGCAGTTGAAGCCGAAAAATTGACTGGTAATACCAAGGCACAAAGCTCCAATGAAATAAGAGAAAAAGTTATTAATGTCCGAAAAATCCAAGATGAAAGATTTAAACAAAAAGAAGGATTGTATACGAATTCTCAAATGAGAAATAAAGAAGTCAAAGAATTTTGCAAATTGAGCGATGAAGGAAATAGATTAATGAGATTGGCGGTTGATAAGTATGATTTATCCACAAGATCCTATTTTAGAATCTTAAAAGTTGCCAGAACAATTGCTGACCTATCTGCAAGGTCTCACCTTGCAGGAGAGATTGAGGTTGACCATCTGGCTGAGGCTTTGCAATATAGAATGCGAGTATTTTGATGAAAACTCAAAACAAAATAATCGGCAAATTGGGAGAGGATCTGGCTGCCAAATTACTGCAAGACAAAGGCTACCAAATAATTGAGCGTAATTGGGGGAGTAAATGGGGAGAAATTGATATTATTGCAAAGAAGGGTGAAATGTACATTTTTGTGGAGGTAAAGACTAAAGTGGGGGAGAATTTTGGCCCACCTGAACAGATGGTAAACTACCGAAAACTGCAACAAATTCAAAGAATGGCAAGTACATATGCTCAAGCTGTAAATTCAGCCAAAAGAATTGATGTTGTGGCTATAGTTCTGCCTTCAGGGTCTCACCCTGAAGGGGAGGAAGTGCAGAGAATTGATCACTACGAGGCGGTGTATTAAGCTGCTTGTGGGTGGAAAAAAGACGCAAAATTTGGTATAATTTGGCTATGATTAATTGGAATGTTGATGAAGAAAAATTCAAGAAAAGCTCCCCTTACGATTATCGACTTTGGAAGCTGGTTCAGCTTGTGAATTATGGATTGGGTGAAGATGAAAAGCTTAATAAAACTGAGATTAAAAAGGTGTGGAGTAAAATAGAAGGGAGAATTGACCCCTACAAAAAGAGGGCAATGGAGTTTTTACTATGGGGAAGACTATACTCACTTCCAAACAACTTAAATTTCTGGAATGCATTTCCAGTGAACCATCAATAACAAGGAATTTTTATTGGACTGGTGGAACAGTGCTTGCTGAGTTTTATTTGCAACATAGGCTTTCTGAAGATATAGATCTTTTTACCTCTGAACATGAAGTAGATCCAGTTCAAGTAGATGCTTTTTTAAAAAAAATATCAGTTAGCCTAGAGATAAAACACATAAGAAGAACACAGTTTTTGGGTCTGGTAAGCTATATTTTGGAATACCACGATGGAGATGGGTTAAAGGTGGACTTCAGTTATTATCCGTTCCCCAGAATTGAAAAAGGTAAAAAATACAAAAATGTAGAAATTGATAGTCTTTATGATATTGCTGCCAATAAAATTCACACTATCTTCATGAAACCAAGAACCAGAGATTATATAGATATCTATTTTATTTTGAAAGAAAAGAATTACTCTTTAGATAAACTAATAATTGACGCAAAAACAAAATTTGATTGGCATATAGATAGGATAACTTTAGCTAGCCAGTTCCTAAAAGTGAAAGATATAAAAAGGGAAGAATTTCCAAGGGTATTACAACCATTTGAGGTTAGTGAGATGGAGAAATTCTTTTTAGAAAAAGCAAAGGAATTAGAAAAAAATATCTTTCAGTAATATCACTAGGGCCTAAGAAGTGGAGAGAATTGATCATTATAGCAATGTATATTGATATATGCTTCGCCTATGAGGCGGTGTATTAGGCTGCAAAAACAGCTTCTTCCAACTTTTCAACTCTGTTTTCAATTAAAGTTCTTTCTTCCCTTGCAGTTGTTACTTCTTTTAAAATGGGGTCTATATCTTCTAGAAACTTACTTCTCTGGCTCTCCAAAGCTCTGTCAAAATTGTCTGATATTCTTTCAACAACTTCATCCACCACTTCTGTTTTGAACTTATTAAGTCTATTTTCTAGAAAGTCTTTAGTAACTACATTGTTTGTTTGTACCATGAAGTCATTATTCTACCAACTTATATTTCTGTCAATTGCCTTCAGGGTGAGACCCTGAAGGTTAGTTGTTGGGTCCATATCTAACAGCAGCATTCTCGTTATACACTTTCCGCACTTGTGCCGCACCGAGGGCGTAGTTAAAAATCCGCACGTCGTCGATTTGACCATCAAAATAGGTGGAGCTTACTCTGCCAAATTCTACGTCGTTTGCGGTGATATCGGAGCTTGATACTATAGTTACTAGATGCCAGTTGGTGTCCGGAAACGTTGTCTTTTGAATGCCATCAATGTAAATAGTCTCTGTACCAAAACCGGTTACAGTCACGGTTCCTGAAACTATTTCTACTGAATCAGATGCAGATAATTGGGCGATTTTTTGGGTTGTTGAAGCAGGCTTTACCCATACACTGAATGTTCGGATGTCTGTTCGTGAAATATTTCCTTTGTCAATAAAATCATCAGTTCCATCCAAATCTAAACTTGCATTGTATTTTCCAGTGATTCCTGATCCCCAGGAGGTAGAAGAAGTAGAACATGTACCAACAGTATCTTCACCAGATGCCCCAATGGTTATAGTCCCAGTATTTGAATTTCCTGAAGAATCATTTGCAGTTGTTCCTTGGCATTCATCCAGTCGCCAATGACCAATGGGTATGCCGCGGTTGTAATCATATGCGACTTGAGCGGGTGTACGAACATAGCTATAAATCTTCACGCCATCCATGAGGCCATTGAATTTTACTGAATTTCCAGCTTCATCCCAGCCAATCCCCAAGGGATAGGTGTTGGCTGCGCTCAACACAGCAGCTGCCGTTCCCACTTGCTTTCCATTGGCGTAAAATATTGTGGATGAACCAGTTATCGTTACCGCAATGTGCGTCCAGACTCCTGTTGGAATGTCGTAGGTTGAATCATAGATGTTGGTATTATTTGCATAATACAAAGCTCCATCAGCTGCAGCATAAATTGCATAATTAAATTCGAGACCTGTTTGGCCTTTAGCTAATAATATATTCCTTCCGGTGCCTCCACTGCCATATGCTGTTGGTTTTACCCACACCTCCATGGTTATTGCAGATGTGATATCAAGCGTAGCACTGTCTGCTACACGAACATAATCATCAGTACCATCAAGACTCAAGATACTGCCAGCAAGACCATTAGCTCCCACTGGCACTCCAGTGGCCGATGTCCAAGTGGGATCATCACTTGCTATAGAACTATTTGCTCCCAATGTTCCAGCATTTCCATTGCCTGATCGGTCTGAAGTGGCTTGACCAGTTTTTTCGTCGAAATTAAAGTCTAATACCGGTGGGTCATCTTCACCGTCTGAAAGATCTGCTTGTTCAGAACTACCAAGAACAGAATAGGAGACTGAAGAATTGGCAGTCATATCAATACCAATTTGCTCTTTAGAAAGTTCTGAATTGTAGATATTTACGGCATCGATGCGCCCATCAAAGTTATCCGTCGTATTGCCGCCGATGAGGAGGTTAGCAGTATCGGCCGCAGGTGCGCCTGATCCATCAGTACTTGTGCCGACTGCATTCCCATTCACCCAAATGGTAATTTCATCATCAGTATCATCTGTATATGACAAAGCTATGTGATTCCAACCAGATTGGGTAACCACCCCTGTAACGTTTTTAGTCGCATCAGTTGTAGCAAGATCTAAACTTGCCTGAATATCCATCTTCCCACCAGAGAGAGTGTCCACCCGTATCCAAGTATTGGTACCTTTGTAGAATACCTGGCCACCACTTCCTTCACCAGCTCCATCTGGATTAATCCAGGCAGACCAGGTAAAGCCAGAAGCAAGATTAACATTTAAATCAATTGCATTAGTGTTTGTTACCGTTACTACATCATCTGTGCCATCAAAATCTAAACAACCATTTATTTTGCAGTTGGTTTTGGTTTTCCAGGTAGCACCACTTCTGGCGCCTGTAATTGTGGAGTTGGCAGAAACACTATTGTTGGCAGTATCACCTTGCTGCTCGTCAAATTCATATTTAACAACCTGAGAGCCAACAGGGGAGCCACCTGTGGGATGCCCGGCGTTCATGTCTTCCACAACTTGTTGGGAAGTGCGTCCATAATGATATAATCGGACTTCATCAAGCAGTCCACTATACAATAGATTATTATCTGCTCTTTTCCCAAACAGTAAATCAGCAGCAGTATCGGTGGTTACACTTCCTGTCAATGACGTTGTGGAATTGACTAGCACACCATCTATGTATAAATTGCAGGAAACGCCAGGTATAAAGGTGGCAGACACATAACGCCAAACATTATTGTTTACCAAGGTTGTTGTTGTAGCGTTACAATGTACTCCATTGGCAGTATTAAAAAGAAAAAAATCGGTCGAACTACTTCCGACTCTAATTTCATATCCGTAAATACCATCACCACCTGCAGTACCACCCTTTATGATTGGTCCTCCACTCGTATCGGTCGTTTTGATCCAACCACCAAACGTTAAACCACTGGAACCAATATCATAATTGGCGTTGTCACCAAAAGTGACAAAATCATTTGAGCCGTCGAAATTTAATCCTGTACCATATTTCCCAGTTACCCAGGTTGGATCGTCTGTTCCAACTGATGAATCTGTGCCTAGTGTTCCTGCTGTCCCGTTGTACCCAGATGTGTCATTTACATTTTGGCCACTACCTTCATCAAAATTCCAGTATCCAACAGGTCCTGGTGCCCAGTTGTAGAGATTGCGGACGTCGTCGGCGGATAGGGCACGGTTGTAGATGCGTGCGTCGTCGATTTCGCCGTTAAAATACCCGTCATACCCATTTCCCCAAAATACGGACGTGCCAAAAACCTGCTGTGAATGGGTTGCATCGTCTTGATACGTACCTACACTCACTCCATTGACATAGATGGCCCACAGATTACTGGCATTTAATGTTATGACAACATGATTCCAAACACTATTTGAGATGGCAGTGATATTTGAAACTCGATAGTTACCGTCGACGTACAAGGATGACGTGCCGGTATTGGTACGAGCAAGGTAAATAAATGGTATATTTGAACTTAATCCGTTTGCCCATTGAAATATGCCAACCTGGCTTGCTGATTGCGAAGTGTCTGGTTTTACCCAAAAGGCAACGGTTGTTTGTGTGAGCGTGGTACCACTTAATGCTGTGGAGGCGTAGTCGTCCGTTCCGTCATACGTAGTCCCGTTGCCAAATTTGCCGGTGATTGTGGTTGCCTGGTTACCCCAAGCAAGATCTTTACTGTTGCCGCTTTTGTCACAGTTGTCATTGGATCCTCCAGTACAGGAATCGGCAGCAGTTTCATCCATTTTCCAATACCCCACGAGTCCATCGGACAAAAAATCTTTTTGATCCGCCGCGCCTAGGACGGCTGCGCCGGCAGAATAATCGGCTTTCACTTCTGCAGCCGACCGGGCGTAGGGGTAGATTTTTAGATCGTCAATAAAGCCGTTATACCACAACAAAGTACAGCCTTCTCGACAACCAATTTGAAAATTTTCTGAGGTTAGTGTTGTGCCAGAGAGATTATCTGCTACTGTGGTAGTGGTTTCTGCTTTCCCATCGACATATATTTTTACTCCACTGGCGCTGGATGAACCACTGTATGTGGTAGTAACATGATGCCATTTGTTGTCTCTTACGTTTGTAGTGCCCCGGATATCAATTCTATTGGCAGTGCCATGATTTGCCAAGAAAAATTGAACGATTCCAGTGTTAAGCAGTGACACATGATATCCTTCCCCAGTATTGTAGTTGTCTTGTTTAGCAACAACGAATAAGCTGCCAGATCCAGCAGGAGATTTTACCCAAAAGTTAAAGCTAAATGCATTAGTACGCTCAAAGTCAAGCACATCACCCATGTTAACTACATCATTGCTCCCATCAAACTGCAAACATTTTCCACTCACACACCTGCCTTCTTCAATCCAGGTTGGGTCATCGGTCGTGACTGCTGAGGTGGCGCCAAGGGTGCCGGCGTTGCGGTGGGTGGTTTGATCATTGATGGTTTGGCCCTGGCCTTCATCAAATTTCCAGTAAGCCACCGGGCCGGGGGTGGTTTCTTCGCTCCCGGTTGCAGAAATGGTGTAGTTACTGGCGACGGTGGAGAAGTCAGCTGCTTCAAAGCCATTATCGGCATTGAGATTGCCGTAGTACATATAGATGGTTTGTCTGCCGGCAATTAGAGTTTCATGAAGGACATGCAGCACTGTTGTTGCTCCACCACAACCGGAAACCACATAATATTTCATTACCTTTCCTTGTTGGGTGGTAAATCTGATTCCTCCACAGTCGGCTTGGAATCTGGTGGTGTCGGAAGTATCTATGGTATGGGAAGTGTAGACATTAGTTTCTGCTGTGGTATTGTTGGTGATATCGATACTGGTTCGATACTTCCAATCTCCATTCCACCAGGCAGCCTCAGATTTATTGGGTTTAAGAAGGGTAAAGTAGACAATGGGGGAGAGGATAATAATCATACCCAGGGCCACCCAGGTCTGCCATTTTACTCTTCTTGCTATATTTCTAAATTTTGATGGTTTAAATTGTCTATTCATATTTTTATGTTAGCAAGGATTCTCCTTGCATATTCTTATTACTTTTACCTTGATGCAAAAGTAACCAAAAGATCAAGCCTAAACATCGGTCACTAAAAATTAACTCACTATACTTTGTGCTCACAGGCCAGGCAGTTGGCAAGCATGCCTGCGTGTGGCACTTTTGATTTGTATAGTCTGCTAATTTTTTTAACGTGCTGCGATGTGAGGCAGTATCAAGTCCAATTCTCGATTCATTTTTTCTGGACAAGCAAAAGAATGAATAATATTTGCAAGCAAAGCTTGCAGATAATTTTGTATTAGTTTTGTTCATATATTTGTCTATTTTAGTCTCAAATCACTTGACTTTTGGTTCCTGATTTGGTACACTTCTCCTTAAGATAACTCATCCATGGCTCCGCTTAGGCGGAGCTTTGTGATTTCAAGACCTCTTCCCTCTAAATTTTGCTCTGGCTTGACTTTTTAGTCTTTTTTGGTATAATTCAATCAAAGGCCGAGGCTGAGCGTCGACCAGGGTTGAAAAACACTCTCTTAAACGCCCATCGGCTTTTTTGATCTCTTCAAGTAATTCCCAAAGGGTGATTTTTACGTTTGGCTTTTCTTTTTTTGTATACACATTGTAAGCTGCATAGTGAACTTTTGGATGATTGCCAATTCTAGCAAATCTAATATTATGATTAGGTTTTTTGTTAGATTCCAAAAAACAAGTTAATAAATTTTTTAGCAATTTTTCTTTTCCTGGATATTCTATATCAATTGTAAAGTTGTGCTGAATTTTAAATTTTTTTATAAGCATATACACAGAGCATGAAAATAAAATATACACATACAGTCTTGGCATTCCAATCAATCTAAATAGTTCCTGGACCTGTCTTTTGATTTTTTTGGAAACTAAAACAGAATATTGCTCTCCATTAGAATAAGCTACTATGGTATCTTTACTTGTATTTTCTATTTTTCCAGATTGATCTATTTGATATTTCATGTTTGTTTTTGTTAATATCTAAGTGCTGGATGGGTACTTGTACTGGTTCAGCGAGATTTCTTTTTGGTCAGATACATCCTCTTTAATTCCCTCCATTATTAATTTATTTCCTTGTGATCTACTATGAACCAGTCAAAGGTAACATTTTCACTTGCCCAGATACTCATTTCTACTTTGAATCCCTCTCCTGGTACCTTTTGGGTTACTGTTAATGGGTAGGGGGTAGTGGTGGTTGGTGTAACCATAATCAATGAACTATCGGTTACGGCAGTTGAATTTATGAATATTTCTTTTGCGCCTTGTGGGATGACCCCCAAACCCGCTGAATCTCCTTTGACAGTATATTTCTCAGCCGTTATTTCTTTTGTGACAATATTTCCTTTTGTATCAAACTCTATCATTCCATCAAAGAATTTAACATTACCCAAGGCTAATTTTTGGATATTTAATTCTCCAATTGAGTCGATTGAATTAGAAAGGGAATCAAGGGTGAGTAGCCCCACATTTAACTTACCAGTAACTACAGTATCACCAAGTGTTGTTAGATTTGGTGTCCCTGATTCTGTAGCCACTCCTGCTACCATGGCAGAAGAAGTTGCAATTAATGTCTGGTTCTTTAATATATCCATGTCTGCCATTAACTGATTAATTTTGTTTTCTTGATCAGCCAGTCTGGTATCTGTTGAGTTTCGCAAGTCCTCAATGTCTGCAAGTAACTGGGTGTTGTCTTGTTCTGGACTATTTAAGTTTGCCAGATTTTTTACCTGGTCATTGAGTTCAAATATATACAGGGAATTGGTTTCAGCTGTTTCCCAAATATCAGTTACTAAAGCTCCTAGAGAAAACTTTCCAGATGCTAACCATTCATCACGGCCTGCAATAGTGGGTAAGTGTCTGTACTCTTGTGCAAAGCTGCTAGCCTCATCAATGGAAAGTATTTGGTAATCTCCATGGGTAGCTAGATCATCTGGACGAACTGTGCCATCGTAATATTTGTCAAATACATAGTCTGTTAGAATTACATTGTCATCGTAAACTGCCACAGCATTTATTGTTCCAACTCCCTTGGCTCCTCCTGTAGGGTTACCAACAACTAAAGATCCATCACCAAATATAGTTATTGCAGCTGAATCATCATTGTTAGCTACAGAAAATACAGTTTCTGCAGCTCCCAGATCAACAATACCAGTTCCAGAGGCTTTAGCTGCAACTATCTTCACAGCAGGTGTTGCATCTGTTGGGTCAGAAGATTGTATTCCTTTTAATTCCAATGCCTGTCCATCAGCATCTGCAAAAGAGGTTAATCTTGTTCCACCAACGGTGGAGGAGATTGGACCAATATGTAGGATTGCATCAGTATTGGCAAGCGTCGTTACCCCGTGAGCCACATCTCCATCAGTCATACTAAATGTACTATCTGAGCCTGTAGCTCTAAAGAGTTCAAGTGTGGTGTCTGGACTAGTGTCTGCCCCTCCAATGACGGTATTGCCGTCTTCTGAATTTATAATTGACGTATTTGTTCCAGCATCTGTTATGTCTGAGGTATTGTTCTCCAGCTGATTTCCAGAAACTACAACATCAGTGCCTCCTGCAATCCAGATACCAATATCTCCAGCGCCTGAGTGCTCGCTAACCGTATTACCTGATACTGTTGTATAGCTTGCATTAACATAGATACCATAATCACCAGCTCCTGCATTATCTCTTATATTGTTTCCCGTAATGGTGTACCTGGTTCCAAAAGCAGCGTATATGCCATAATCTCCAGAGGCATATATGCTATTGCCTGATATCGTATTTCCAGTGGGACTGGATCCAAATCCAATACCTACTCGAGAATTGTAAATGGTATTACCAGTGATAATCATATTCACTCCGCCATCAAAGCCAATTCCGTAATTGTTTGTGCTATTGAGTGCAGTATTTCCTGTTATGGTTAGATATGAACCATTTGTATGAGACGTGCCGTTGTAGCTACTAAGAAATACATTATTAGAAATTATTGAATTAGATTCTGCAGTTGTTGTAATTCCTGTAGAACTGGTGTCACTAAAAGTATCGTACGTTGAATTGATATATTTATTATAAGTTCCAGAAGTCATGTCTATACCGTGCCTGTCGCCCTTTTTCAAATATAAACTGTCAAACAACGAATAGGTAACACCAGAACCGTTGATAAGATCGAAGGCTTGTCCGCCGGCTAGAACGAGTGTTCCATCAATTTGGAAATCGGAAAAAGTTAGATGATCCATGCCGTTTAAGTTAATGATGTGCCCGGGAACTGACCAAGATGCCCAAGCAGAGACAACGATTTTACTACCTTTACCTGCGCCTCTAATAGTAGTATTGTTGTAGTCTATTGTAATAGTCTCAGCACACGTATACGTCCCTTCTGGTAAAAATACCTCTCCACCAACTGATCCCAGATCATCAATGGCTGCATTAATCCCTGCACAAGTTTGAGCATATTCATTACCATCTATTATCTTTACTCTGCCTATGCCTGATGCAGTAATCTCCCCATCAATATCTACCTTAAATCTTGTAGTTCCAGATACTGAAGCTGTAATCAAATCCTGATTTTGGACTTGGTTAACAATGAGTGCTGCTTTACCTGAGTAGGTAATACCAGTTTCACTCAAAGGGTTAATGGCAAAGGTGGATGCATTGGTTGAAATCCATTTTCTGCCTACAGTTGCATCCCATCTTAATTCTGAGTTTACAGATGGAGTACCCCGGTCAAAGGTTAAAGTGGCACTTTCTGTATCAGCTGTTGCATTATCTGTGTTAATGGCAAAGTCACTAGCTGTAGTTCCATTTAGATTACTCCCACTTGTGGTAATGTTTGTTGCTATTATATTGTCAACGTAGAGTGTTTCCCAGGTTCTGGTATTGGTACCCAAATCATATGTTGAAGCAGTTACTGGTGTTAAATCTGAGCCAATGTAGCCAGTGGCAGTAATTGTGTCAGCTGTTGTGTCACCCAGGGTTACTGTTCCAGTAAAGTTTGCAGTACCTGCAACATCAAGAGTGTAGGATGGGGTATTGTCCCCCAACCCCAATCTGTTATTGGTATCATCCCAGAAGAAGTTTGTATTATCTGCAGCCAAACTAGCACTACTGTTAACAAAAACAACTGATCCTTCTGTAAAGCCAGTGTTAACACTACCTGCAAAAGAGCCAGTTATCTCACCATCCACTTCCAGGTTTCCCTCTATATACAAATCATCGTCAGAAGCAACTGCTGAGGAAGCTGTGGTAATTGAATCTCCAATAATGTTGTAGGCAGCGTCACTCCCACTTCCTCCAATATTTAATGTTGCAGCATCTGAAAAAATAATGTCTCCACCTGCTGGAGTTAAAGTTAAATCTCCTGTTATTGCAAAGGCAGTGGAGGCTCCATCAAAAACAATACTGGTATCAGCAATTAAAATATCACTATTAATATCAATGGTGCCAGCAATTGTTAAGGTACTACCCGATTCATAGGTATCTGTAGCATTGCTTCGCAAAAATGCTGCTGAATCCAAACTATCAATTTTGTCTACATCCAAGGTTGAGTCCAAATCAGTCAGTGCTTTCCAGACAGGAGTTCCACTTCCTGCACTTACCAATACTTGATCAGTACTCCCTGCAGCAGTAGTTGCCAAATCAGCATCTGTTGAGTAGATAATGCCTCCTGCTGTTAAATCAAGACCACCAACAAAATTTAACTGACTGGCAGTAGAAGTTAGGGCAACACCATCAATAGTAATGTCAGTTAAATTAGAAATACCACTAACTGTAATATTAGGGGTAGTAATTCCCTGTAAGAAATTAACCCCAGCCCTGAATACTGTATCAACGTTAATACCAAAGGTTGGATTCTCCAGTGCTTGGGCTGCAAGCACGGACGGACCACTTTTGGATGTCTTTGATATCTTTTGACTGTATTGGCTAGGTAGTAAGAATTTTACCGCAATGACTGCAACTAAAATTGCGGTAAAAACTTTGGCATATCTGGTTATCAGTTTTTTATTTGCCAATGGCATTTGGTCATACAGATTTGGATAACCAATAAATTCTACTTCGGCTGCTGGTTGAATAGGATTGGCAGGGATAGTAGTAGAAAGGTGAGGTGCCTTGACTATAAATTTCTCCAAGTCTTTCAATAAATATCTTCTATGTCCTCCCTCACTTCTTGTTGGGGAGAGTTTGCCAGAAGTGTCCCAACGTCTGAGGGTCTTGGTTGAGACACCAAGTAAGTCAGCAGCTTCGGCAATATTATATGTTTTTTTCCTGGGCAGTTGCATATAGTTTTTTAATTAATTTAATATTAGACATTTTTAGCTTCAAATGTCTAATATTTGTACTATATTAATTAAGACATTTTTCACGATCAATGTCAACCGTGGATTAGACTGTTGATTGACGGTAATGTCAGAAAGATTTAACATTAAAGAATAATGAAAAATTATCTGCCTAGATTATTTATTTTATTAGCCATAATATTTATTTATGCTAGTGGTAATGTATCTACTGTTTATTCTCAAGACCAAGCTATATTTCCAGGACTTGGTGCTTCTCTTGAGATATCTGGTGACAATATCACCGACGGTAATGTAATTTGCTCAAACGACGAACAAGGTTACGCGCTGTGTAGTAAAGAATATGATCCTTCAATGTTTGGCGTAGTTAACTTAGTTCCTGCAGCAGCTTTTGAAAGCACTGCCCAAGGTTACTATATAGTTGTTCATGATAGTAACGCCAATGTAAAAGTTACTTCAGTCAATGGAAATATAAAGTCTGGAGATATAATTACTACATCAAAGACCATCGGAGTAGGTCAAAAAGCATCAAGAAATGGTTATGTTTTGGGAACCGCCTTAACAGAATATAATTCTGATGACACAAATGCAGTTGGAGAAGTGGTGGTTTCCATTAACATTCATCCAACAGTTGATTTGTCAGATGCCAAAGCCAACCTGTGGCAGGTAATAAAGGAGGGCTTTAGTGTTCCAGTCTGGGGACCACTTACTTCCTTGAGGTATATCCTGGCAGCCTTCATGATTGTCATTTCTTTCATATTAGGATTTATCTACTTTGGCAGAGTTGTTAAGACTGGAGTTGAGGCACTGGGACGCAATCCATTAGCAGGAAGAATGATACAGTTAACAGTAGTATTCAATATTTTGTTAACTATTGTTATAGTTTTGGTAGGCTTGGGAATTGCTTACCTAATTCTAATTTTGTAATTTTATGTTCAACTTTTTTTCTCTATTTAAAAAAAACTACAACTTTAAAAATGTAGGCATAAACCCGGTAGTCCTTTTGGTTCTAGATGGTTGGGGATTAGCTCCAGCTTCTGCAGGCAACCCAATACCCATGGCCAAGACACCCAACATGAATTCTTTGATGGGGCAATATCCCCACACTGAACTAATTGCCTCTGGTGAATCAGTTGGTCTGCCGGCAAACGAAGTAGGCAACACTGAAGTAGGCCACTTAAATTTAGGAGCAGGTAGAACCATCTATCAGGATTTGAAACGCATCAATATTGCAATTGAAAACGGCAGATTTTTTGATAATGAAGCTTTTGTAAATGCAGTCAAACATGTCAAACAAAATGCATCAAACCTACACATAATAGGTCTTGTTTCCTCGGGTAACGTCCATTCTTCACTGAGTCACTTTTTTGCTTTGCATAAATTTTGTCAAAAATATGCCATTAAAAATCTTTACCTGCATTTGTTTACCGATGGTCGTGATGCGCCACCAAAAGAGGCGCTTGATATTGTCGGCAAGATTGAGGGGGAATTAAAAACTTCTGGATTTGGAACTATCGCCAGCGTTAGTGGCAGATATTATGCCATGGATCGTGACAGGCGATGGGATCGCACTAAATTGGCATACGAGGCTATTGTTTCAGGTCTTGGTCCAACAGCTTCTTCAGCACTTGATGCCATTAAAGGCTCATATGATAACGGTAAAACTGACGAGTTTGTTGTTCCAACTGTAATAACAAAAGATGGTAAGCCAGTTGCAACTTTAAATGATAATGATGCAGCCATCTTTTTTAACTTCAGAATTGACCGGCCAAGACAATTAACCATGGCAATTACCGCTTCGGACTTTAAGCAAATTGCTTCTTCCTGGGAATTCGATCCATATGCAGTTAAATATGACTTTAAAGAAGGCAGGGATGAGAAGAAATTGGTTCTGGCCGATCCTTTTGATAGGCAAAAGATTGTCAAAAATCTGTTTTTTGTCACCATGACTGAATATCAAAAAAGTTTGACCGTATCAGCGATTGCCTTTCCACCAGAAATTGTTGACCAAAGCCTACCCCAGATACTTTCTGACAAGGGCGTCAAGCAAATGCATATGTCAGAAAGTGAAAAGGAGCGATTTGTGACTTATTATTTTAATGGTCTGCGGGAAGGATTATTGCCCAATGAAGAGAAACTCATTGTCCCGTCTCCCAAAGTTGCTACCTATGACAAAAACCCTCAAATGAGTGTGTTTGCCTTAGTTGAGAAGTTTAAGGAAACCATTTCAAAAAATATTTACAAGTTTTTCATTGTAAATTTTGCTAACCCCGACATGGTGGCGCACACTGGCAATTTGGCTGCCACAATTGCCGCTTTGCAAGCCACAGATATGGCAGTTGGGGAGGTAGTTAAAGCAGTTTTGGGAGTTGGGGGAACACTGTTGATTACTGCAGACCATGGAAATGCAGAGGAACTATTAACATTTGAAAATACATCCTACTTTTTCACTTCTGCTAAGGGGACCATTAATACTGATCATTCAAACAATCCAGTTCCATTAATTATTGTTGCCAAAGACTTGCAAGGCAAGAATATTGGTTTACCCAAAGGGACACTTGCAGATATAGCCCCTACAATACTAAACTTAATGGGAATAGCTATTCCTGAAAAAATGACGGGAAGAGATTTATTGCAAGCTTTAAAAATATGACCAATCTGGCCTTTATCTATATTTTACTATTTTTAATTAGCTGCTTTGGGATATATAAATATTTTTGCCTTAGGTCGGTATACCTATCCCTCAAGGCAAAAGAAAACAAATTGAAAGATGCTGATTATGTCAGACGAAGGGCTGAAAAAATCCTCGAGAATGCCAAAAACAAATATGAACAAGTAATTGAAGAGTCCTACAAGAAAGCTCAAGTAATCATTAAAGACGCCAAGGTTTTTAATGATGACACCAAGCAACAGGTTTTGGCAGAACTTGGCAAGTCTATTCAAACAATAACTGCCGAAATCAAACAAGAAACGCTGGAGGAAGTGGAAGTACAAAAGCAAGCTACCCAAAGACTGGTTGAATCAGATTATGACCAAGTTAAAGTTGATGTAGAGCGATATAAAAAGGAACAGTTTGCAGCAATAGATAAGCAGGTTGCTGATAAAGTTGCAATGTTAGTTAACCAAATTACCAAAGAAGTATTGGGTCATGGCATTGCCATTAAGGATCAGGAAGAGTTAGTCATCAAATCACTAGAAAATGCAAGAAAACAATCCATTCTCTAATATTGTCTCGCAAATCCAATCCAGAGATGACCAAAATTTACTACTGGATGAATTGTCGGCTCTCAAAAACAGTCTTTTTCAGATTAAGCAAAATACTTTTGACCAAGTTTTAACAACCAAAGTCAGACAAAAAATATCGGCAGAGTTGGAAAAAATTCTAACTGCCAGCAGCGATAGGGCTGGCTTGCTTGACCAGCTGACAAAGCAAGTTCAAGACTTAAAAACACTTGATTTAACCCTCTCGTTTGAGCCAACTGTCGAAACACGGCAAAAAATATTCACTTGGGTAAAGACAAATATGGGTGAGGGTGTGGTAATTAACTTAAAATTTGACCCTACAATTATTGGTGGAGCCCAAATTGCCTTTAACGGCAAGTATGTTGATTTAAGTTTAAAAAAGATAATAGATACAATAAAAAGATGAAAGACTACAAAACTTATTTAGATACTATTGGTGAGATAGGGGTAGTGGAGGAGATTATCCACGCCATTATTCATGTAAAGGGCCTTCCAGGAACCCAGACACACGAAATAATTGTTTTTGAGGATGGCCAAGTTGGCTATGCCTTGAGCTTAGCCGAAAACTTTGTAGAAGTTTTGCTTTTGTCGCAAGATGGTATTAAGGTTGGCTCGGCGGCAACCAGAACAAATGAATTTTTGGAAGTTGAAGTGGGAGATTTTTTACTTGGTAAAAATATTGACCCCTTGGGTGCAAGCAATGATGGGCCAGTTAACCCCACTAATGCTGCCAGCGAGAAACGCAGAATTGATATTTCTCCCCCAGGAATACTGGAGCGCGAAGTAATCAATGAAGCACTGGAAACGGGAATTACTTTGGTTGATTTAACAATTCCTCTTGGAAAGGGTCAGCGGGAATTGGTCATTGGCGACCGCAAAACTGGTAAAACAGCCTTTTTGGAATCACTTGTTGTCCACCAGGCCAGACGGGGGACAGTGTGTATTTATGCAACCATGGGCAGGCGAGCTCAGGAAGTAAAACGCTTTGAGCAGTATTTAAGAAATAAAAAAGTTATTGATAATGTCGTAATTGTTTCCACCACTTCTCCCGAAGCTGCAGGCCTCATTTTTATTACGCCGTACACCGCCATGACTATTGCTGAGTACTTTAGAGATAAGGGAAAGGATGTGTTGGTTATTTTTGATGATCTAACCAGTCACGCCAAGTATTATCGGGAGATTTCTTTACTTGCCAGACGATTTCCTGGTAGAAGCTCATATCCAGGGGACATTTTCTACATTCATGCCAGACTGCTGGAGCGGGGAGGTAAATTTAAAAAAGGCTCAATCACTTGTCTGCCAATTGCCGAGTCAGTTTTAGGAGATTTGTCAGGCTATATTCAAACCAATCTTATGGCTATGACCGATGGCCACATCTTTTTTGATAGTGATTTCTACAACCAGGGTCGCCGGCCTGCCATCAACCCCTTTTTATCAGTAACCCGTGTGGGTAGACAAGCACAAACCGATTTGGTAAGAGACTTAAGCCGCGAGATAAGTTCATTCATGGTCTATTACCGAAAGATGCAGGAGTTTATCCATTTTGGAGCGGAATTAAATGAGCAAGTCCGCCAAACCTTGGCTATGGGGGATCGACTAGTTGCTTTCTTTGATCAGCCATCGGGTGGAGGCATGGGTATAAATATCAGTATCATTCTAACAGGTTTCCTGTGGGCAAATTTTTGGCGAGATGAAGAAATTCCAACTATGAAAGCCCAAGTTATCAAGTTTTATGATTACTACCACGCCAATGCTGATTATGCCAAAAAGACGGATCAAATAATTGCCCAGTCACCAGATTTTCAAACCTTGGTAAATACCGTTAAAACTCAAAAAGAATTCTTCATGGAATTTTTGTTTGCGAAAGGGGCAAAAGAAAATGGATAAGAAACAAATAGATAGTCAAATAAATTATTTGGAAACACTGCAAAAACTCACCCAAGCATATGCCGAGATTTCTTCGAGCCGCATGATGAAGGTGCGGGGAACGGTTCTTTCAACGCGTGATTTTTTGGAAAACCTGGATGAGATTTTTAAAGAAGTTAGGGATTCCTATCGATCTGAAGTTGAGAAATTGTCCAAAAAATCGGGCAAAAGTCAAAAGTTAACATTTTTAGCTCATAATGGAAAAACTGTCAGTGTATATCTTTCTGCCAACACCGGCCTGTATGGCGAGATCATGCAAAAAACATTTAACAAGTTTATGGAAGAAGTGGAAACTAAGGGCACAGAAGCGACAATTGTTGGCCGACTTGGGCTGTCGCTTTTTTTGTCCCGTCAGCCAAAGATGCCATACACTTACTTTGACTATCCCGATTATGGAGGAGACAAAGCAAAGTTGGCCGAGATTGTCAGACACCTGGTGCAGTATGAATCAATCCATGTATTTTTTGGCAAATTCCACAATGTTGTCATCCAAGAACCAGATAGTGTGGACATTAGCGCCCAGACACCAATTTCAACTCTGTCAGATAAAATTACTCCCAAAAAAGATGTTGTCAAATATATTTTTGAACCTACATTGGAAGAAATATTGATGTTTTTTGAATCAGAAATGTTTGGTTCTGTTTTTGAACAGGCAATGAATGAGTCCCAATTGGCCAAATTCTCCTCGAGAATGTTGGCAATGGACAGAGCCTCTCAAAACATTAAAGACAGTATTAGCGGCGTAAAATTTGACGGTTTAAAACTCTCCCATAGACTGTTGAACAGAAAGCAAATAAACTCAGTAAGTGGTCTTTTTGCTACTGAATATTCACAAGACATATGACTACAGATACAAACGAAGGTAAAATTATCAGCTTAAGAGGTCAGATTATTGAGGTTGAGTTTGGTGGTGCTAATAAGCCAATGATGCACGACTTATTGTTTGTGAAGGATCAGCCACAGATTAAAATGGAGGTTTATTCATCTTCCGGTCCAAATAGATTCTATTGTTTGGCCTTAACCTCAAAACACACCCTCTCAAAACTTAACGTTGTGGTTAATTCTGGCCAGCAAATTATGTTTCCTACGGGACTGAAAATGCTTGGTCGGGCAGTTAACCTTTTTGGCGAGCCTTTGGACACACTTGGAGAATTAAAAACAGATACCAGTTTGCCAATCCACAAAACCATTGATGCCCGAAGCAATATTGTTACCAAAAAGGAACTGCTGGAAACTGGCATCAAAGTAATTGATCTGTTTTCACCATTTGTTAAAGGTGGCAAAATGGGCTTGTTTGGTGGCGCAGGGGTGGGTAAAACCATGTTATTAACGGAAATCCTGCACAATGTCGTTAAACTCCATGAAGACAAAGCCGTCTCGGTTTTCTCAGGCGTTGGCGAGCGTTCTCGTGAGGGCCATGAATTGTATTTGGCTCTTCAACAAAGTGACACTTTGAAAAATTCAACCGTAGTTTTTGGATCAATGGGCGAAAATCCAGCCGTTAGATTTTTGTCTGCTTTTTCAGCTTTAACACTGTCAGAATATTACCGGGATGAACTCAACAAAGATGTTTTGTTTTTTATTGACAATGTTTTCAGATTTGCTCAGGCAGGCAATGAAATTTCAACGCTTACCCACACTCTGCCGTCGGAAGATGGCTATCAGGCAACACTTGAGAGTGAGATGTCAGTTTTCCACGAAAGATTATCATCAACCGACAAAGGGGTAGTCAGTTCGGTTGAAGCCGTGTATGTTCCGGCAGATGATTTATTAGACCACGCAGTTCAAACCATTTTTCCATATCTTGACTCGGTAATTGTTTTGTCGCGAGCCGTGTATCAGGAAGGCATCTTGCCGGCAATTGATGTTATTTCATCAGGCTCTTCAGCGCTTGACCCGGAAATTGTTGGGACAGAGCATCACCGAATTGCTTTGGAAGCCCGAGTACTTCTGAAAAAAGCTGAGAATGTTGAAAGAATAGTCTCGTTGGTGGGAGAAGGGGAATTGTCAGGAGAAGATCAAGCAATCTTCAGACGTGCCAGGAGACTTAAAAACTTTATGTCCCAGCCTTTCTTTGTAGCAGAATCGCAAAAAGGCCAGAAGGGAAAATTTGTCAGCATTAAAGATACCGTTACCGACGTTGGCGATATATTGGCTGGTAAGTATGATACAGTTGCTGAAGAACAATTTTTGTTTATAGGTACCGCCAAAGAAATTGGCACCAAATTAGCAGATGGAACCCAACCGGCCCAACCAGCAGTCAACCAATAATCAACTGCAATTAACAGTCAGAGATAGAACAACTACTCTTTTTAATGGAGAAATCAAAAATCTTTCTTCAGTTAACGAAAAAGGGAAATTTGATATTTTGGGAGAGCATGCCAATTTTATTTCAATAGTAAAAGAGAAACTAATTGTTCGCTTGTTGGACGGTAAACAACAAGAAATACCAATTGATCAAGGAGTATTGAAAGTTAGGGAAAACAAGATTGTAATTTTCTTGGGAATTAAAACTTAGACACAAATACAATTGTTTTAGCTTCAAAATATGGACATTTGAATAAGTGTCCAACTACCACTCTTGTCGGGATACTGGCCTTGACACGCCATTTTAGTTATGTTATCCTGTACATATATGACCAAGATAAGTAAACTAAATTTATTGTTAAAGTCCAATCAAAAGCTCTTTCATACACAGGATCTTGCACTTTTATGGGGAATAACAAATAGGGGAACACTATACACAAGTATTAAAAGATTAGTTAAAAACGGTGTACTAATCTCAATCATAAAAGGTTTGTATTCAACAGTACCAGTTAATGAAATCAATAAATTTCAATTAGGGACTGCACTAATCCATAAGTTTTGTTATGTAAGTTGTGAAACTGTATTGGCCATAGAAGGCGTAATTAATCAAACGGTATACCCGATAACTTTTGTTTCATCAATATCACTTAAAATTGAATACAATGGTACAGTATATCTATACAGAAAACTTAAACCTGAAATTTTACTTCGTCCTGATGGGGTAGAAAAACAAGATGGTTATTTTATAGCTACAAAGACAAGGGCAATTTCTGATATGCTTTATTTGAACCCTAAGTATTATTTTGATAATTTAAAAAAATGATATCACTAAGAGAAGAAGATATATTACATAAATTTCAGCTTTTAAGGCTTTTGACGGCAGTAGTAGATAATCCAATCCTTTCGCAAAATCTTTATTTCAAGGGTGGAACCTGTGCCACAATGGCTGGATTTCTGGATAGGTTTTCAGTTGATTTAGATTTTGATTTAAAAGAAGGTGGAGATAAAATCAGCCTAAGAAAGCAACTGGAAGAAGTTTTTAAAAATACTGACTTTATGATTGAAAACGATAATTCTAAAACATTATTTTTCGTTTTAAAGTACCAAACACCCAAGAAACAGAGAAACACACTCAAATTAAGTGTGTATGAAAATGTAATTAAATCAAATGAATATAAGGCTATTCATCTACTTGAAATTGATAGATTAGTAAACTGTCAAACAATTGAAACAATGTTTGCTAATAAGCTTGTTGCTCCAATTGATAGATATGAAAAGCACGAAAAAATTGCAGGACGTGATATTTATGATATTCATTTCTTTTTCAAGGCAGGGTATAAATTTAGAAACGAAGTTATAGAAGAGAGGACGGGATTAAAAATCAAGGAATATATCAAAAAATTAATTACATTTATTGATGAAGAAGTTACGCAAACTTTGTTAACTGAAGATCTAAACACACTACTTCCATATGATAAATTTATAAAAATTAGAAAAAGCTTAAAACCAGAGACATTAATCTTCCTTAGAAGCTCAATTTAACTTTGTCGGAGTGCTGGGAATTGAACCCAGTGTCTCTGTGTCCCGAACACAGCGTGATGCCGATTCACTACACTCCGGATATCATGATTATACCAATATTAGAGGAGATAAGTTGACAATAGTATATAGTGAAGTATATACTATGTACTATGATTACTGATACAAAATTGAGGCTACTGGAATATATTGAAACTCATGGACGGGCAAGACCCCATGAGCTGACCTCGTATCTAGGAATAGGCTCGGTGGCTGTACATAGACAGCTGAAGGCATTGATTGATGTTGGAAAAATATCCAAAACTGGTAAGCCTCCTACTGTTTTCTATGTTCTAACTGATAAAAAAGTAAATTCAGGCTTAATTTTTGAAGACGGTAAAACTCAACAGGAAATTGAAAAAACATATCTCTATATTTCTCCGGAAGGGGAGATGAAGTTTGGATTTAGTGGTTTCGCTGCTTGGGCAGTAAGGGTAGGTATGGAAAAAAATATTTCAGGTTTGGCTATGGAGTATATAAAAATACGACACGAAGCCGACAAATTCATCAACAAGGATGGGTTAATAGATGCAACTGAAAAGATGAAGAATACTTTTAACAATGTTTGGGTTGACAAAACATTCTATAAGGATTTTTATTCATTGCAAAAATTTGGCAAAACGAAATTGGGACAACTTGTCTTGTATTCTAAATTGGCACAAAGAACGGAATTGATTCAGCAAATTGCAAGAATGACTAAAAAAGAAATAGATAATTTAATTGCAAGATATGACATCGAAGCTGTAGGGTTCTTGCCACACAGCATACCTAGGAAGATTCAATTCTTGAAAGTGTTTTCTAAGGCACTAAATATAAGACTACCAGAAATAAAATTAGTTAAAGCCTATGCAGGTTCGATTCCAGTTGCCCAGAAATCTCTTTCCAAACTCGAAGAAAGAATTGAAAATGCAAGTAAAACAATCGAGATAAAAGAATTGCAAAATAGATACAACAATATCTTGATAATTGATGATGCTGTTGGGTCGGGTGCAACTTTGAATGAGACGGCTAAAAAACTTAAACAAGCAAATATAGCTAAAAATGTGTATGGATTTGCCATTGTGGGGAGTATGAAAGGTTTTGAAGTAATAAAAGAAGTATAAAAATGATTGGAGATTTGTACATTGTTGCCACGCCAATAGGGAATTTAGGAGATTTTACCATTAGAGCTGTTGAGACACTCAAGTTTGTTGATCTTATTTTATGTGAAGATACCAGAAAAACCAGTGTGCTTTTGAGGCATTACGAAATAGATCGACCTACTTTGAGCTATCATCAGCAAAGTACAGATGACAAAAAAGCTCACATACTGTCAAAGCTAATGGAAGGGAAAAATATTGCCTTAGTTACTGATGCTGGAACCCCAGGAGTAGCTGACCCAGGCAATGAACTCATTGCATATTTGCTTTACCACTTGCCAGACCTAAAAATAATTCCAATTCCTGGAGCATCAAGTCTAACTGCTGCCTTGTCAATTTCCGGCATGAATGTTAGTAAGTTTACATTTATTGGATTCTTGCCAAAGAAGGGCAAAGACAAAATGTTTTTGAAACTGCTGGAGCAGAAAATTCCAATAGTTTTTTATGAATCACCCAACAGGATAATTAAAACGCTTGATTGGTTAATAAAATTAGTAGGTCAAGACAAACAAATCTTCATTGGTCAGGAATTAACAAAGATGTATGAGCGAATACTGCGAGGAAATCTATTAGAAGTGAAAGAAAAATTAATGATAGAACAAAACTCCCAAGCCGGGAGAGTAAGAGGTGAGTTAGTTGTTATTATTTCTTAGTTTTTTTTGGTATAAACTTGCATGTGAGTACCTATATCTAAAAACCTCACAACATTTTTACTTTCTAATTCATAAACAACCCTAACATCATCTGTAATACTAAAAGCAAATTTTCCCACTAGTCTCCTTTTCAATTTATGATTTCTTAAACGAGTATCTTCTGGATTTTTCCTAAAAAGAGATATTTTTTCTTGTACAAGTATGCCCAAATCCCAGTCGGTTTCAAAAATATTCTCCAAGCGTCTCTCGAATAATCCTGTAGTTTTAACTTTTAGCACTGTTATTCTTTACTCTTTGACGTATTTTTTCAAAATATTTTTCTAGATCTTCTTCTGTCTCTATTAATATACCAGTATCAGGACCTTTTGCAGCCTTTAAAACTCCATCTTCAAATTCTTTTGTGAATCCATTTATAGTTAATTCAGGATAGACTGTTTTTCTCAGAGAGTGTCTGATTAATTCACTAATAGAGGAATAGCTGTGTTTTTGAACCGTTTTTTTAGCATCCTCATACAAGCTTCTGGGAAGGGATATATTTATAGTCATGTTCATACAATGATTGTATGTTATCAATACAAAAAAGTCAAGTGTATGTATAGTCTTAAGTTCGCGAGAGGATTAAATAATGTTTGACAGTGTTGACAAAATAATTTTATTCGTCTGAGCCTTCAGGTTTTAGGGAAGCAACTAGAGAAGCAACATAACCATAACCCAGACACTCTATGTACCCAGCTATTTTAGTTTGAGCCTCATGTGTGATTCTTGCTAGTTCAAGATCCTCCTGCTCCATCAATTTTGCCAATCGAGAATGATCACCATCTGAGTTGTATGTCCAATTTCCATCTTCTTGTGGTATTAATAGGCCACGATCAATAAATCCTTGAACTAACTCTTTACTTTCTTTTAAGCCCAAACCATACATTTCTTTTATTCCCTTAATAAGTAAAATCATCCCTGGACCTGGAAGCTCTGTGTCAGGAGTGGAAATGTGGTGATAAAAGTCAATCTCTGTATTCATGGTTGTATTAAAACATTGTCTTTTTTAAAAGTCAAACTTCTTTATCTAACTCTTAATTTCTCCATGAGAATAGAATAGAAACGCAGGTTGTGGATGGTTGCTAGTCTGGCTGCTGTATGGTCACCAATTCTAAACAGATGGGCTAAATAACTTGCCGTGTAGTTGGTACACAAATGACAGTCACAAGCGGTGGAAACAGCCTGTGGGCTGCTGTAGTGCTTTTGTTTGTCAGGGACAAAGTAAGAATAAAAATCAGGGGACTGAACATTAATTTCGTCCATTGATTTGGCGTTATAGACATATAATCTTTTGTGTCTGGCATCGCGAGTGGGGAGAACACAATCAAAAATGTGATACCCCATGTTCACCAGAGCTACTATTTCGTGCGGCTTACCAATACCCAAGCCATACAATAAATAATCTTTGGGAGAATTGTCTTTAATCGTTTGGGCAGATTCATAGTCAAAACTGCCAGAAGTATTTATTGGCCAACCACCAAAGCCTGCGCCATCAAAACCTATTTTTACTAATTCCTGAGCACAATATGCACGTAAATCCTGATATTTTCCTCCTTGAACAACACCTAAGATGTATGGTTTGTCTTCTTGTGCTATTTTTTTCTCTTTACAAATTCTCTCAAATTCATCTTTACTGCGCCTTGCCCACAGAAGTGTTCTTTCTACTGTTTCTTTGGCATATTCATATGAGGCATCTGGTGGGGTAAAGTCATCCAATACAACTACCATATCAGTATCAAGAAGCATTTGGAAAGCAATGGAATCTTCAGGAGTTAATTTTACTTTTGGCTGGCCAGGAACCTGAAAAGTAACTGCTTCGTCTGTGATTTTTCCTTTACTTCCAGGTTGCTTGGCAATGCTCATTACTTGAAAGCCTCCAGAATCAGAAATAGTACCACCCTGCCAGCTCATAAATTTGGCAACCCCAGCATGTTTTTTTAAGATTATCTTCCCCAGGTCTTTAATTAAGTGGTAGGTATTAACTAATACTCCAGGAGTTTTAGTGTTTTCAATATCTACTGAATCTAGAGTTTTTAAAACTGCTCGTGTTGCATCAGGAAAAAAGACTGGCAAGGGAAGGTTGCCAGCATGTTTGGTTTTGAACGTTTTTGGATTGGCCATAATTTTGTGTTCCCGTTCAGAATCGAACTGAAATTCATGGTTTAGGAAACCATAGTTCTATCCGTTGAACTACGGGAACAGATGGTGACATTTTATCACACGCCCTACTTAAGATTTAAGGTATACAGGTTGGAGAGGGAATCTGTGGAGCCAAGATTGGTTAGTATTAGTAGTTTTGCTGAATTGGTATATGGATAAGCATGGGGATAGATATAGGAACCCGAATAAACTATTTGTTTATTGGTGCCATCATATTCTTCAATTATTAGTTTGTCTTTTTGGGGTAAAATTAAGTGTTTGGAAGTAGGCAGCCAGTAAGTAATTTCATCTTTGGTGGCTACTTCAAAGTTGCGGTCTTCCTTGGTGTCGTAGACATATTTTTTGCCTTTGCCTATATCTCTGGCCTGTTTTTGTGATGAAGCACCAGGCAATTCTTTGACAATGCCTTCAGGAATTGAAGCACTGTCTGTGGCTGTATAGAGAATTTTATTCTCATCTGGCGAAAAAACAATGTCAGTGGCTTTGGTGGTTAAGATATCACCAAGTTCGTTAGGTAAATTAGATAGTTGGGCATCAAGCTGTTTTTGTTCCAGTTCTGCCCATCTTTTTTCAATTTGAGCCAGTTCCAAAACAGTTTGAGCTTTTAATTCACTTTTTGATTTAAACTCAGAAACATCCAGTAAAAACTTGTCAGTTGGTGAATCAAGCTTTTTTAAAGTTGCTTGTGTCAATAGTATCTCTTTGGCATCGGGGGACCATTTCCAGGTTGCTGCTGACAAATCTCCATCAGTAATTCTCTTTGGTTCTCGGCTGAAGCCAATTGGCAGAGTAACAATTTCGCTTACCCACAAACCTTCTTTGTCGATATCTTTTTCGGTTGAGGCAACCGCGTAGGCCACTCTAGTTGAATCTGCTGCTGAAACAGGATTAAGCACGCCCGAGAAAGTAACTGCAGAAAGCGAAGGGGCAGCAGGGAAAAGGGAAGCGTCAATTTCGGTGACGACCTCCTTTTTAATGACCATGGTTTTACTCCAGGTCAAAAAGCCATTTTTCTTGATTTCTATATTGTAGGTTCCAGGAGCTAGTGAAATAGTGGCGCTAGTAGCAGTTTTTAGTACTCCATCAATATAAATTTGGGATCCATTAGGTTCAGAATTGACCACCAAAATACCATTTGGGGTAAATTTGAAGGTTTTGGTATCAAATTTGTAGCCCCTAGCATAGAAAGAAGCCACCAGCCCTAAAAGGGCAACAACTAGGATAGTAGACAAAAAAACCAATATTCTGACTTTAGGCATTGCTTTGTCTGTATTGTACCACCAACGAAAATCCTCATCTATTTGACAACTTGACAACTCCACATATTAGGCGTATTATATGGAGTATAGTCCTTAAAGTAGGCTTAAAATATGGATAAAACTATTCACAGAGAAATTGCTGATTCATTAAAATCTGATATGTTCAAAGGTAAGGTGCTTATCTTGACTGGTGCCAGACAGGTTGGTAAAACAACTTTGATGAAATCAATATTGTCAAACTTTGATAATGTCTTGAATTTAAACGCAGATAATCCTACTGATAGGTCAAAATTGGAAAACCAAGATTTTGAAAAGTTAAATGGATTAGTTGGCAGCAATAAAATTGTCTTTATAGACGAAGCGCAAAAAGTTCCCAATATTGGAGATACTTTAAAATTACTTGTCGATAATTACAAAGACACAAAACAAATTATTGCAACTGGCTCCTCAAGTCTTAATCTGCTTTCAAATACTCAAGAACCTCTTACAGGTAGAAAATACGTCCATGAATTATTCAGTCTTTCAATGCGAGAAATTTTTCCAGGTTTAAACCCTATTGATTTAGAAAAGGAATTGCCAAGTGTGTTAGTGTATGGAACTTATCCTGAAATATATACAAGCAATGAAAATGACAAGCAACGCCTATTAACAGAAATTGTTGGCAGTTATTTATACCAAGATATTTTGGAACTTGAACAAGTAAGAAATCCTGCCACTTTGCAAAAGCTATTGTCGGCAATAGCACTTCAATTGGGATCGGAGGTTTCCTTAAATGAATTAAGCAACTTGGTAGGTTTAGATTTAAAAACGGTTGAACGATATATTGATTTACTTGAAAAAAATTTCGTTTTGTTTAGGCTTTCCCCTTATTATACAAATCAGCGTAAAACACTATCAAAACTAAACAAAATATACTTTTATGATTTAGGTATTAGAAATGCCTTAATCAATAATTTTAATCCTTTGGATCTTAGAAATGATGTTGGTGCATTATGGGAGAATTTTCTCATTGTTGAAAGAATGAAATTGCGCCAATTCAAGAATATCTACTCTTCTCAGTATTTTTGGCGTACATATGATGGAGCAGAAATTGATTTAGTCGAAGAGCGAGAAGGTAAGCTCTTTGGGTATGAAATTAAATGGAAGAAAAACCGCACACAGCCAAAAAGTTGGTTGGACTATCCAAATTCGGAATACAAATTAGTTAACCAGGAAAATTTCATTGAGTTTCTCCAAATCACACCGCTGAGTTTTGGAAAAACTGGAGTCAATCAGTAAATCTATCAGCAGATGATCTTTCAGAGAAGGAAATGTTAGAAATAATTTCTGAATACATTAACTAGAAGGACGGGTACCACCAATAAAAATACCCATCTATTTCCTGCTTATTTGTGAGATAATATGTCTATGATCTTAAAAGATCCAAACGAAATTAATTTTCTAGAGACTTTACAAGCAGAGTTTCTAAAACTTTTTGGAAACCTTGGCTACAGAAAAAAGGTGTGTGCAGTCATTGTGGATGACAAAAGGAATTTCCTAATAGATCAATTAACTAGTTATGGAGATAATCAATGGAATTTTTCGGGAGGAGGAATTGAAGAGGATGAAACTCCTAAGAAAGCATTACTCAGAGAATTAAAAGAAGAACTAGGATCTACTAATTTCAAGATAATTAAAGAGAGTAATATTGTCAGTAAATATAACTGGCCTAATTCAGTCATTATAAAAAGATTAAAAAAGGATAGAAAGACATGGAGAGGCCAGGAAGCAATATATTTCCTGGTTGAGTATTTAGGCAAAAAAGAGGATCTAAAACCAGATCCCGAGGAAATAAGAAAGATTAAATGGATTAAAAAGAATGAATTTTCTAAATATTTTATATTTACAAATCAAACTGAAGAAACAGAGTTGGTTTTGAAAGACTTACAAATTTAACATAGCCATAAATTTCATATGAACAACCTAACAAGTTTTTATTTTTATCATAATTCAAAATCAAATACTTTAGATGTAATTTTATGTGGAGGATCATATGGCATTGACACTGATTTTATGCAAAAGGTATTTACCCACTCAAAAGAAAAAGGAAATGGTGTAATTTTATTCAATTTTCCATATTTTGAAAGGGGTGAAGAACATTCTTCTGGAGAGGAATTACTTGAAGAATTAGAAACACTTCAAAAGATGCTTGATGTTGCAGGATATAAGAATTACAAAAAAATAAGACTTATTGCAAAATCACTTGGAGGAATAGTTGCAAGTTTTTGTCTTGATAAACTTCCAAAAAGTGAGCATGATAAATTTGAAATTATAATTTTGGGATTTGTTGTAGGAAGCCCAAAGCTTAATAATTTTACTGGGAAAATCACTATTATCCAAGGACAGAAAGATAAATTTGGAGGTATAGAAGCAGTAAAGAAGGAATTGATAAATGCAAAATCAAAAAATATAAGATTTATTGAAATTCCAAATGCCAATCATAGTTTTAAAGACGCAAAAACTGACAAGCCAGCTTATGAAGATATTGCCATTAACAGTATAGATTAATTGGTAAGCCAAAATTATGAAAACAAAAGCAAAGCAATTTTTAGGAAAAGAGGTTGAAGTTATAATTGATAGGCCTTTGGGAAGCAAACATCCAAAACATGGATTTATTTATGAAGTGAATTATGGATATGTTCCAAACACAAAATCTCCTGACGGAGAAGAGCTCGACGCATATTATTTGGGAGTAGATATATCTCTAAAAAAGGCAATTGGAATTTGTGTTGCTATAATTCATAGAATCAATGATGACGATGACAAATTAATTGTTGTTTCTAATGATAACAGGGACATAAGTAATGAAGAAATAGATAAATTAACAAATTTTCAAGAACAATGGTTTGAACATCAGATAGTTAGATAGAGCTAGAAATAGATTATTTAAAATTTTGAGTTACCTGATAATAAATCTCAGAACCATTAATGTCTTTATCTAATAATTCTTTGTTTATTTTACTTTCAAAGATTATGTTTTTGGCTTCGTTTTTTGTCATTTTTTTGTTGTCAATCAACTTGGCATATTTAATTAACCCTTCTCTTAAAGAGTTTTTAGCCAGTTGATCTTCATGTTGATAGATATATTGCCTTAAAAATAGCGCTAGATTTTTATTTTCGATTGGATCTGGAAGCTTAATAAGCTCGATTACCATTGAATTAGTTCTGGGAACTGGAATAAACTTTTCTTTATGTACCTCCAGCAATGTTTTTACTTTAAAAAAAGACCCAAAGACTGGGTTAATCTCTATTTTATTTACAAACTTAATCGGAACAAGAAGAATAACCTTGTCATATTCTAGAAATGTTAAGTTGTGTAAGAATTTTTCAACAAAGGAGTATGGCAAGTTGGAGACTACTTTATTATATTCTTTCCTTTTCTTCCATTTCCCGTGAAGTTGAATATATTCCCAAGCATCTTCAATTCTGACATCAACATTGTGTGGCAATTTGTTTAAAAATGGCTTAAACTTCTTATCTACTTCAAAGGCAATGACACGCCCAGCATTTTTTGCAATTACTTCTGTTAAATTTCCAAGACCCGCTCCAACTTCCAAAACTACATCATTCTTGTTTAAGTTTGCAAATCCAACAATCTTTTTAATGATTTGATCGTCATTCAAAAAGAACTGGTCTTTTAAAGGATCTGGAATAATTTTATATTTTTGGAGTATTTGTTTAATTTCCATTTAATGATTCCTTGAGTCTTTCAACGTCTTTTGTTTTTAACATTTCAATAATCTGAGACTTGTAAACCGTTAGATATTTTGCCAAAGCTGGGGTAAGATCTAAACTTAAAGATTCCTCAACTGTAAAAAAGCCAATCTCCTGACCTTCATCTTGTCCAAGTTTAAATTTACTTGTCTCATTATCATCTATGAAGCAGATGTAAACAGAAACTTGAGCACTATCTGCATTCTTAGCCTTACCTAAAAACTGAATATTTTTTGGAATATATGAAACTTCTTCCTGTAGCTCTCTTTTTACTGCTTCTAAATGTGTTTCATCATCCTCCACACCACCACCAGGTAATTGCCAAAGGTTTGGATGGGGAATAGTTGGAATATCATCTCTGTGAAACAAAAGTATTTTCTCGTTCCAACAGATTAGAGCAGTTGCAGAATCTTTTGCTAAGATTCTGTTGTAAAACTCATATTTTTTTCTTTGATAATCTCTAAATGATTTTCCATCCATACTTTCTTTTAAAATTTTGTATTCTTCAAGTAAATTTTTGTTTGACTTTAAAATTTCAAAAACTTTAATTTGTCTTTGAAGCGATTCTGAAGCTGGATCTGTTAAATATAGTTCTACATCAAACCCTTCCCTTTCAAACTTCCAAGCAATTGAAGGAGGTCTTTTTGTTTTTGGTTTACCAAATATCTCAATTAATTTTGATAAATAAAGATTGAAATTCGAAGTTGGACTTAAAACATAGATATCAATGTCATTTTGGCCAGAGATTTCCAAAGCTGCCGCACCGAGGTGAAGTATTTCTACATTTGGAAGGGCGTCTTTAATCCTTAGAATAATAGAACCAGCAACCTCATTTATTCTGGGATCATACGGTTTAACAAATACTCGCTTCTTCCCAGGAATTGTTTTTAAATAATTTTCTTCTACTTGAGTAATCATCGTGACTATTATACGCTTTAATTGGCCTTAGAGATGAAAGACAATAACTATCCAACTAGTACCTTTGAATGGGAAGGGAAACAAATAAATGTGATTTGGATTAGGACAGATTCATTGGAAGAGTTCTCACCAATAACTCAGGTATATGGAATTTGCTTTAATGATAAAGATGAAATTTTAATTTGCAGAAGAAATAAAGAAGATGGATGGCAAATTCCAGGAGGCCATCCAGAAAAGGGAGAGACAATTGAAGAAACTTTAAAAAGAGAATTATTGGAAGAAGTTGATGTTAAATCAAAAAAAATAAAAATCCTTGGAGTGCAAAAGGTATACCCTAAAGATGAACTAGAAAAATTTAGTTACCAATTAAGATGTGTTTGTGAAGTTGATAAACTACTCCCTCAGACTCCAGATCCAGACAATGGAGATACTTGGGAGAGGAAATTTATTCCTGCACAAGAAGCAGTTAATTACATTAAATGGGGATTAACAGGAGATATTATGTTTAAAGATGCAATTAGTTTATGGAAATCTATTTAAAAGAAAATTATTAAAGGACAAACAATTTTTGGTTGATAATATATTCTTGCCTCATTTTTATTGATATAATCACTTATGTCGGATGAAAAGGAAATATTGTCGATTTTGTCTTTTGATGAATTTAAAAATTTATCAGTTTCTCTTAATAAATCACTCAAAGGTTCAAAATCAATAAAAAGATTATCTATTCAATGCACCAATTATGATTATCAGAATCTAGATACTAGAATAAGGATAACTAACGGCAAGTCTGAAATTATGCAAAAGATTGGTGATTGGAAGTCAGACGTACGACAAGAAATAAGCATACCGCTTAAAAGTGATTCCGATTTAATACTGAAAACCTTAAAAATACTTCGCAATATTACAAAGGGAGAAAATATTCAAACTTCCATAATTCAATTAGAAAATACAGTTTATAAACAGAAAGACTTTGAAATAAAGCTAACACACCAATTTGGTAAAAAAGATGTTTATAATTGTGAAATCGAAGTATTTGATTCAAAACTTGATCCAAAAGACATAGCAAGTAATTTTAATATACCGTTACACTTACCAGATCATACTGCTGAGTTTTGGAAAAATTGGAGTGAATCTGTAAATCTCTCAGCAGACGGCCTTTCAGACAAAGAAATGTTAGAAATAATTTCTGAATACATTAAAATCTAGCTTTTTTACCAAAGGGGGTTGCGATTCGATTTAGAACTTACGAAGTCTTAAAGTACAGATTACGTACTCCCTGGTAAACGAAGCTTATGAAAAGCATGGCGGAAATGATACAATGCGACATATTTGTAAGAAATATTCATGAGAGAAGAAGCTGAAGCAAAAATTGGAATAGTTGGAACAGGGTTTATTGCCAGAGGTCTAAGTTATTCGCTGCGAAATGATGAGTCGCTTGAGATCTCGAGAGTGTTAACTCGAAGAAAACCAGAGCAGGTGTGTGACTTAGCTGTAAATAATTGTCAGATAACCAATTCTATCCAAGAACTTGTTGATACCTCGGACATTGTAGTTGAGTGCAGTGGTGACCCAATATACGCAACGAAAGTTTTATTAGCTGTGATGGATGCAGGCATTCCTGTTGTTACAATGGATTCGGAACTTCAAGTTACAACAGGTAGCTGGTTGGCAAGAAAAGGATTAATCACTGAAGCTGAAGGTGACCAGCCAGGAAGTATCGCTGCGCTCCATCATGAGGTGTTGGCAATGGGGTTTGAACCTATTGTTTTGGGGAACATTAAGGGTTTTTTGAACCACACACCTACTGAGGATGAAATGAAATATTGGGCGGGCAGGAGTGGTATTAGTTTGGAACAAGTAACTTCTTTCACAGATGGTACAAAAATCCAAATTGAGCAGACATTGGTTGCAAATGGATTAGGGGCAGAGATAGCACAAAGGGGATTAATTGGAGTTGAGTGTGTAGATTATCAAGACGGAGCCAAAAAATTAGCTGAAAATGCCGATAGCCTTGGGTTAAAAATTAGCGATTATGTTTTGTCTCCAAAGTCTCCTGCTGGTGTTTTATTAAACAATGGTGAAAATCCTCATGCAAGTGTTGCTACGGTAGCCAAAAGACGGCTCTTTCCAGGAGAAGTGTTAAAGCGAGGAATTGGAAGTTTCACCGTTCGAGGAGAAGCTGTTAAGATTGCTGACTATCCTGAGCATCTACCAATAGGTCTTGTATTTGATGTTGTGCTTAAGAGATATGTTGAGCCAGGGCAAATTATTACCTTTGACGATATTGAAATTCCAGAAAGTCAAGCACTTGTTGCATGGCAAGAAACAATCAAACAAAAATGAGTAGAACCGAGCAGCACCCTAATTTTGACAGATTTTTATGCGACACATGGTGGTATGGACTTACTCAAAGAGTTGACGACAAGAAGTTTGAAGAATTAGCAAGACTTCGTGCACAGCAAGGTTTTACCACAGTGCAAATGGTCGTCGGTATTCCTCCAGAAGTTGGCCCAGAAAATCCAAATGCTTCAAGTGCAGTTGGCCCAGCCTGGCAACTTAACGGCGAGTTTAACCAAGATTATTTGAAACACGCAAGAGATAGAGTTGAATACCTTAATTCACTTGGTCTATCAGCTATTTTATATGGAGCTTGGGGTCAACAAATTGAGTGGTTAGGGGAAAAGAAAATGAAAGCCTGGTGGAGCGAGATTGTTAAAAACTTTGATGATCTGGATATTATGTATTGCCTTACTGGGGAGAGTGATATTTGGGTTGGTGAAGAAAAAAAGTTATTACCAGATAAGTCAACTGGAGAGCTAAACACAGTTCGTTTAATGCCTTTTTTACATCCTAGAATCGTTTATATGGGAAAGAGATTAATAAATATGGTTAATCAGCCCTTAAATGAAGGTAGAAAGACCGAGAGGCGAAGTAAGTGGAGTCGAGTACTTACCCATGTTTCATCTTTGACCGACAAACCAATTTTTATTCATGTATTGCCAAACATGACAAGTGAGGAGGCAGTCAATAACCCCAATCTTTTAGATGCAATAACAGTCCAGACTGGCCATTCTGAAACAGCTCGCAGACTCCTTTGGGAATTGCCACTTGAGAGTGTAAAGGAAAATCCAAGTAAACCTTTTATCAATTTGGAACCTTGGTATGAGGGAATAACTGGGCGTTTTAAGACTGATGATCAGTTATATGCTTATTGGGTAAGTATGATGGCTGGTGCTTATGCCTATTGTTATGGTGCTCATGGAGTCTGGAATGCAGGCGATGGTAAATTTCTTGGACATTGGGGTAAACAAACAATGGGTGAGGCGATGAAGTTAAAAACACCACACCTGCTTGGTGCAAGTCATAAGTTTTTCCTTGACTCTAATTTCGCAAATTATTCCACAGTTGAGGTTGAAGAAGAAAATGATGAATTAATTAAAATTACGAGAGCAAACGCAGATGGAAACACAGTACATTACATCCCAGATATGAGTAAGGTTGAGCAATTGCCAGGAGGGGACATTTTTTCACCAACAAAAGGTAAATTAATTAAAAATCCACCTAAATCTGGGCAAGTTGTAATTATTTCCTCTTACCAAAAATAGGCTTGTTTACCTAACTCTTACATAATTCAGACAAATGTATAGGGGTTCTGGAGTTGAATCCTTACACTGAAAATGATACTCTATACTTAGATTGTATCTAAATAA
>JBBTWO010000020.1:0-1287 GCA_038062745.1 Patescibacteria group bacterium
TTTACTTCTCTGACTCCTGGCATTTCCTTAGCTAATATTTTTGGTAATTCTATTCTTCGTCCATATGCAACCTTTTCTCATCCAAATTCTTTAGGGGGGTATTTTTTAGTAGTTGGACTAACGTTGTTCATTGAAAAACGATTTGCTATTCTTTGGGTATTTGTTTCTGTTGTTTTGGTTGTCTTAAGTTTTTCTCAAGCTGTTTGGTTTACATTAGTGTTTGTAATTTTATTATTGGTGTTTTCAAAAAACAAAAAACACTTTAAGCCCCTTGTTCAAACAGTTTTTCTTGGTTCTGTTTTGTTTTCATTGGTTTTACCGGTTGCTTCAAAGCTCATGGTTCAAAATTATCAATTTTCAGAAACAGTGCAGAAAAGATTGGAATTAAACGTTGTCTCCCAAAAACTGGTAACTAAAAATATTGTTACCGGAGTTGGTTTGGGAAATTTCATTCCGGCCAGTGTATCAACATACAAGACAGATGGTGGGGGACTAATCAAAAATGTTTCTTGGTTTCTGCAACCAGTCCATAATATTTATTTACTTGTTTTGTCAGAAACAGGAATTGTTGGTTTGCTTATTTTCTTCTTTACAGTTAGGAGAGTGATTGCTAATGCAAACACTAAATTTGTAATTTTACTGGTACCAATTTTACTTACAGGACTGGTCGATCATTATTGGTTAACCCTTCAGCAAAACTTTTTGTTGTTTTCTGTAGTTGTTGGAATTGTCCTTTCTTCTGATACAATAACTTCGTGGAAGAAAAAGTCTTAAAAGTATTTACCGATGGGGGAAGCCGAGGGAATCCCGGTCCTGCTGCTGCTGGGGTATATATTACCTTAGGCGAACAAGAAGTCTTCAAAGGAGGAAAGTATTTGGGAGAAACCACCAATAATATTGCTGAATATAAAGCTTTAGTATTAGCAGTTAATTGGGTACTGTCAAATTTTTCCAAACATAGCGTTAAAGAAGTTTTATTTACTATGGACTCGGAACTTATTGTTAAACAAATAAAAGGCGAGTATAAAGTTAAAGATGAAAAACTTAAAGAACATTACATTTTTGTTAATGAAAAACTTTCTCAACTTAAACTTTCCGGAGTTAACTATCAGTTTAGACATGTAAAAAGGCATGAGAATAAAGTTGCCGACAAAGTGGTCAACCAAATTCTGGACAAATCTTCACGTGGACAGATTTAATTATTAATGAAATGTCTACATTTTCCCCGTGAGCCAAAAGTAATATATTTGGAAAACAAAACAATAGCTAAGTGCGGTAAAATGATTA
>JBBTWO010000021.1:0-4683 GCA_038062745.1 Patescibacteria group bacterium
ATTAGCACTACCGGAACAAAATATGAAGATACTGCATCGGCAAGTCTTTGAATTGGGGCGCGGGAGCTTTGGGCTTCTGAAACCATTTTAACAATTTGGGAAAGCATAGTTTCTCCTCCAACTTTTGTAGCTTTGAAAATGAATGATCCTGATTTGTTGATAGTTGCCCCGATAACACTATCTCCCATAATTTTGTCCACAGGTATCGGTTCTCCTGTAATCATTGATTCATCAATACTTGATGTCCCTTCAAGTATTACACCATCCACTGGCACTTTTTCTCCAGGTCTAACACGAATTTTGTCCCCTTGTCTTACTTCACTTAAAGGAATATCAATTTCTACTCCACCACGCAGTACTCTGGCTGTTTTGGCTTCCAGCTCTAGAAGTTTTTTGATGGCGTCTGAAGTATGCGCTTTTGCTTTTGCCTCCAAATATCTTCCAAGTAAAATTAAAGAAATAATCACCGCTGCCGTGTCATAGTACATGCTCATTACAAAACCAAACATTTCAAGTTGCTTTCCAAACAAGGTTATTGTCAGTGAGAAAAAGAAGGCTGCTGATGTGCCAATGGCAATCAACGTATCCATTGAGGCAGTTCTATTTTTCAAGCCCGACCAAGTTGCTTGGTAGAAGCCCCAGCCTGCCCAGAATTGAACTGGGAGTGACAAAAGCATTAAAACAAATGGTTCCTGTATTACCCTTGGCATAAAACCAAACCAATTTGGGAAAGCACCTAAAAAAATAATTGTTGAAAGAAAAATTGAAACACTTACTTTTGTTTTTAAGTCTTTCAATTCTTTTTTCTTGGCCTCTTCTTTTTGTTCATCTAAAGATTTCCCTTGCACTTGGTCGAGTACCGCCTTGTAGCCAGTTTCATCAACTGCTTTTTTGATGTCTGCTAAACTACACGCCTCACTGTCTACATCTATCGTTGCCTGTTCACTGCCATAATTAACATTTGCCCCAGAAACTCCAGGAAGCTTTGTTAATCTTTTTTCAATAAGCCTAGCGCAACTTGCACAGTGCATACCAACTATGGGGAATGATAATTTTTCTTGGGTCATTTTTTAATCCTCACTTTGCCAAAAAACATATTCATACCGCAGTGAAAGTCACCTTCTTTGTGGGGTAGATTTAGAGTAATTTTTACCTCTTTGTTTAAAGGCAAGTACTTTTTTATTTTGTAATCAGGAAAGACAATTTCTTCTAAACAGCTATTGGGGTCACGGCGAATAACAGTGAGGTCTTTTGGTTTATCTTTTTCCACATAAATAACGGCGGGTTTATAACCACCTTCTACAATAAGTGTATTGTCGTCTGTCTTTTCGTTAGCTTGAGATTCTTCTTTTTTGCCAAAGAAGAACCAGTAAATAAGGCCAACCAAGCCCACCCCACCAAAGGTAATAATATATTTGTCCATATTTAGTTTACGAAATATATGCTAACCACACTTTATTTCTTAGCTGTAAACATATTGTAAAAATATGCTACAACCCATCCCGATATCCAAGCCAAACCTACAAAAGTAACCACACCCACCAAATTAAAGCTTGGGCGCATCATCCATGATTTACTCAAATCAATTCCATGCATCCAGCTTTGCATCATCATTTTGTAGACACCAGGCATTGATGCAATCAAAGCTACACAAGCAATGTAATAAACAATGGCAACTGCCGCAAAAGCATTTGCCAAGGCAAGTTTATTTAATTTCAAAGTTTTCCACCCCCCATCATAGTTAATATTAATACACTTTTACGTTTCATGTTTATGCTCCACAACCTCCAGCCGAAGGTTTTTGAAAAGGCAAATCGCCAACAAGTTTGGTAATCTCTGCCGCACCTTTACTCGAAGAGTATTTTTGGCTTAACACCTCTTTGGCATCAACACTCTCCCAAGGTGTTCCTTGACGCGCAAAATAAGTTGCAGTCGCCATATAGGTACTGCCAAACCAGAAAGAATTAAGCTTTAACACATTGTTGTAAATTTCGTCATCGGTTAATCCTGCCTTAACCATTAGTTCAACCGCAGCCAATGCGGCCATGCCATGATTACAGTCAGGAAAAGAAGTGGGATTGCCACAGCAGGGGCGATATATGCCTTTGGTTATTGCCATTATTCTTTGATGCTGTTCATCACTTAAAGCAATTAAGTTGTGTTTATTATAGTGATCCATTGCATTTCCCTTTGCCAGACTCCAACCACCAGTTGAAGCAAAACTACCAGCATCTTTTTTATATTCTTTACCCATCGGTCCTTCATCATATACAGCAGATTTTTGAGCCAAACCATATGCCCACAAAATATCAACTACAAACTGACTATTTCGGGAATTTATAATTATCTTTTCATTACTTCCTTGGGTTAAAATCTTTTTCTCGTCGTCGGTCATTTGCACTAGTTTTTCAAATTTTTGTAAATCAATTACTCCAAGCTTAATTAACTCCGGACCCATTTTTCCCCAAACTATGGGTAATTCAAAGCCCGATTCGGGTAAGACTTTTGCAGGAAGACTGTTTAAATCAAGTAAACCCAAATTTGACTTTTGCCAAGCCTCCATACCACCATCCAAGTGTTTTACGTTTTTATAGCCCAAATCATTTAAGGTTTTAACGGCTGCTCCACTCATATTGCCGCTTTTACAATAAACAATAATTTGAGTGGACTTGTTGTTAGGAAGTTTTGCTTGATTGGCAATCAACTCATCATAAGGGACAAAAATATCAGTTTTTGGAATTTCACCTTCGTATGGCGTGTGAACATTAATTACAAAGACATCTTTTTCGTCTAATAGTTTTTTTAAATCAAGTGCATTAATTACTTGGTTTTTGGCAACTTTCACCAAAGTAATCTTTTCGGAAGTCCCTGCTAGTTGATTTACCTTTTCATAGTTAATACCAAACCAGAAAGCAAAAACAACTAGCCCAAGTAAGGCAGACCACTTTAGTTTAGATAGTAAAAACTGTTTGTTTATATTCATATAATGTAATTAATTAAATAATACTGACCAAAACTTGCCAAAAGTATACTTCCCAAGCTAACTATTATTCGCTGATAGGCAAAATACACGCCCTCATGTTTTCTAATTACAAAATCGTCCACTACGTCAACAAAATAAAATAGTGTTCCCCCGATAAGCATGCCGTAAATAAGCTTTTCAATACCAAAAATTTGATATAAATCATTAACTAAATTGAATTGATAGAAGCTTACTAGTGTTAAACCAAAAATAGCTATATAGATCACTGGTCTTAATATGTTTTTCAAAAAAAGGGACTTCACTCTTAATAATTTAAAAATCCTTGCTTCACTCCAAAATGATATTGCACCCAAAAATGCTGCTAGCCAAATACCCGTAATACTGTCATCAATGCCAAAAAGACGCGCCAAAGTAAGTCCTGCCCCAGCCCCTGCAACACACAGTGGACAATGAGCAAAGGCAACTTTGGGAAAAGCAAAAACAAAAATAAACAGGAAAATGGTGAGAACTAGTGTTGATATCACTGACTTGTTACCACCTCTCCTGCAAATTTTACCTCTTTTACTCCTACTGGATCTGCAAAAGTAATCCAAATCGATCTATCTACCTTTCCAACACCCTTTAGTCCATGGGCAGCAGGATCAAACTTGGCAATTAATTTTGCCGTTTTGCCGGCTGGAATTTCAAAAGTAATTCTGGGGTTTTTATCCCCACCCATCTCCATTGCATAGTAATTAGTTTGTTTACCGCTAACCTCAATTGCAGCTTTAGTACACATACATGAAGTAACAATTTTTCTCACCACCAAAGATTTATCCGTATTGTTTTTAATCTCATATTCTTTGCTTACTATCCCACCAGCAAAAGCTACCTTGCCAATATCTATGAAGGTTGGTGTTATCTCTATTTTTTGAGCATCTTCAGTAGTTGTTATTGAATTAACAATAACCTTAGGAGAGAAAGGTTTAAAAATAAAATTGGCAGCAATTAAAACACCTAAAATTAATATTGCAAATAGCCATTTTTTGTTCATTTGTTTTTCTTAAATAATTCAACAATTTCACTAACAAGTTTCTCTTTTTCATTTTTTGTTCCATGGATGTCATGAATAACACAACCATGCAAATGACCATGCAAAACCAGCTCATCAACTTTTGAGAGAGCGGCTTGAACTGCCTGGGACTGATGAATCACATCAGGACAATAGGCGTCTTCCTCAATCATGCTTCTTACTTTTTCCAAATGCCCTTGGGCAATTTTGATTCTTTGCAAGGCTTGAGTGCGAAAATCATTGTCGTGCTTACCTGTCATAGCAATACTCTACCCCCCCGGTGGGGATATGTCAAGTCTTGTATTTCACTTGCCTCAAGACTATTATTTATAAGGATGAAGAAGTTTTTACCATTAGTGATAATAATTTTAACTTTGGGGGTAATTGTTTTTGGCCTTTACTTTTTAGCAAAGAAGAATGAGACAGGTCAAAACTTAGGCCCTGCTACCGCGTATGAATATTACTGGGGCGCAGGTTGCCCCCATTGTGCGGTAGTAGCTGACTTTTTAGACACTTGGGATGGCCGTGACAAAGTTAAAATTGATAAATATGAAGTTTGGAACAATCAAACCAACTTCAAGAGAATGCAAGCCAGAGCCCAAGAGTGTAAACTAGACAAAAATAACCTTGGGGTACCAATGCTTTATAC
>JBBTWO010000022.1:0-7541 GCA_038062745.1 Patescibacteria group bacterium
TCCATTAATATTGGCATTATTTCTTTTCTCAAGATTACTCCCGGTCTGACTAAATAATTGTCTTTCTCTTTTGCCCCAAGGTTTTTTATTAAATATTCCTTTTCTTTTTCTGTTGTGTAAACAAATCCATTTATTCCAGCTTCAAGATCAATTGCAGAAAGAAAAATAATGTCAGCTGTTAACTCTTTCTTTATGTCTTTCAAAGCCTCCACAATCTCCTCAAATCTATTTTTGAATAATTCCTCAACACCAATAATTTCAAGTTGGGCAATGGCGATTTCTTTGGTTTTGGTTTTTAAAGTTCTTGAAAGATCAGAAAGAATAACTTCTTTCATTGGTTTTCTTGTTAAGTCAGATTTTGCAAGTAACATTTGGTGTGCAAAGTCACTTGGAATATTGCCTTTCTCAATTAACCACTTGGCCATATCACGATCTCTTTGAGTTGTAACTCCAGCTTTGAAATTTAGAGTATTTGAAACAATTGCCCCATACAAAAGGAAACAGGATTCTTTTGAAGGAGTTAATTTCAATTTTTTGAATTTTTCTGCAATTAGAGTAGCTGCTGCACCAACTAATTCAATTTGGGTTTTTGCATTTGGAAACTCCCGAGCACTATTGAACTTTCTATGGTCTATTATTTCAACAACATTTTCTAAATTAATTGATTCATCAATTGCTTCAGGATTACTGGTATCAACCAGAATTACATTATCTTCATTAGTTACTGACAAACTTGGAATCTTTACACCTAAATAATCCAATACCCATTGAGCTTCATGATGAGGAGTTTGAGATACCTGAGCAAAGTATTCTCCACCAGTTTTATTTAATAATTCAGAATATGCATACAAACAACCAACTCCATCTAAATCAGGATTTTTGTATGATGTGATTATTACATTGCTCATTTTTGTCTTCTGTATTTCAAAAGCATTTGCCCAGTTCCCAGATCTCTCGATTCAAACAATTGAAGTTCCTCAAATATATCCAATTCTTTGAAAAGTGTTTTTCCTTGACCAATAAGAAGTGGATGTACATCTAGCCATATTTCATCAATTAAATTTTCTTTTAGAAACGAGGTATTTAGTGTCATTCCACCAATAAGCATAATTTGAGTAAATCCTTTTTCCTCAGCCATTTTAATTACATCTGTTGGAGTTTTGTCTGTAAATATTGCTCCCTTAACTTGTTTTGAAAGAAGATCTGGATTGTGGGTCATTACAACATTTAATGCACCTTCTTGAGGAAAGTCATTAGTAAATTGCTCATAGGTTCTTGACCCCATAACAATAATCCCAGATTCTCTTAATAACCTGTCAAATTCTTGCCAATCAATATCTGACACCCAACTTGAATCATCTTCACCCTTGGTGATATATCCATTTACAGAAGTGGCCATATATAAAATTACCTTCATTTTTTCCCGTCCCATTCTTTGTAAAACCTGTCCAAAAATCCCTCCATATATTTATGTCTTTCTTGTGCCAATTGCTTTGCAGCTTTTGTATTCATTAAGTCTTTTAAGAGAAGCAGTTTTTCGTAAAAGTGGTTTATAGTTGGAGTTACATTGTTTTTGTATTGCTCTGCAGTTGTATGAAACTCAGGTTTGATATTGGGATTATACATCTCTCTTCCTTTATGGCCTCCATATGCAAATGTTCTACCGATTCCAATTGCTCCAATAGCATCTAGTCTGTCCGCGTCCTGCAACACTTTTCCCTCTAATGTTTTCATCTCAGACTTAACGCCAGCACCTTTAAATGAACTAGTTCTAATGATTTCGCAGACACGGTCTACAATTTGAGACTCAACCTCTAAACTTTCCAGCCAGACTCTTGCGGCACGAGCTCCAGCATCCTCATCTCCATCATTAAACTTCCAATCAGCTATGTCATGAAGTAGTGCTGCCAGTTCAACTACAAACATATCTGCTTTTTCCATTTCCCCTATTGTTTGAGCCGTTTTCCAAACTCTATAAACATGCCACCAATCATGACCTGATCCTTCTCCAGAAAGAGTTTCTTCAACATACTTTCTTGTTTTTTCGATTATTTCTTGTTTGTTGTTCCCGGCCATATTATTCTGTAGCTTCTGCTTCTTTTTTCAAAATTGGGTCAACATTGGTGTAGCCACCATCAACTATTATTGTCTGGCCATTCACAAAACTTGCTTTGTCAGAAACTGCAAAAGAAACAACATTAGCAATTTCCTCAGCAGTTGCATTTCGGCCCATTGGATTTGTATCCATTGCTTCTTTTATTGCAGGGGAATCCATTCCACTTCCTACCCAACCTGGAGCAATTGCAACAACTCTAATCCCTTTTCTTCCAAAAACATTTCCTAAACTTTTGGTTAGGTTAATTAATGCGGCTTTGCTTGCAGAATATGACATACTGACAAATGCTCCAATCAGGCCATCAGTGCTTGCTATGTTTATAATAGTTCCTCCTGAATTAATATTATTCCTTAATCCATGAGAAAGTATAAGCGGTGCATTTAAGTTAACTTCCAATATTTTGTCCCAACTTTCGTAAGTTAATTTGTCAAACTGGCTAAACTCAATCATGCCAGCATTGTTTACAATAGCATCAAATTTGTACTGCTTTAAATCCTCAACTAAACCAAGAGTTTGTTTTCTGTCAGAAAGGTCAACTTGGTGAAGTTCCATATCTTTAATCTCGTCTTTAAGTTTTTCTGCTCCAGACTTGTCACTGTTGTAAATTCCATGGATAAAATAACCATCAGAAACTAACTTCTTTGCAATCTCATAGCCAATATTTTTAGAAACTCCCGTGATAAGTGCTAGTTTTGACATATTAAGTTGGATTTTACTCTTTTCTCAATTCCTAGGCAATAATCACACAATTGACTTGAAAGTAAAAAGTGATACATTCAACTTAATGAAAATAGTTATATTCGATCCCAAAAAGACTTTTACTATTGAACAACAAAAACAACTTTCTTCAGTTGGTCAAATTGTGTACACCAAGACAAAGGATGAACTGTCAGTTAAAAATGCTATTAATTTAGCAGAGTGAGCAGATGTTATTGCACTTGGTCCATCAGTTCTGGGGGGATTTGAAAAAGCTAAAGAAAGATTGACCCAGCTTATGGAGTCTCTTCCTAACCTCAAAGGTGTTTGCCTGGGAACTACATCCTTTGGTTGGATTGATCTTGAGTATACAAAGAAAAGAAAAATATCTGTAACCAATGTTCCAGGTTATTCTAGAGAATCCGTTGCAGAACACACCATTGCAATGCTTTTAGGGCTTGCAAAAAGAATTTTTGTTTCTGATCGCGCTACACAAAAAGGAAAATATGAAATGATCCAAGGCTTTGAGTTAAGATGAAAAACACTAGGAATCATTGGCCTTGGAAGTATTGGTATGGCAACCGCAGAACTTGCAAAAGGTATTGGAATGAAGGTAATTGCCTATACTCGAACACCAAAGAAAATGAAGAAGGGTGTAATTATTGTTAATACCGTTGACAGAGAATTGGTTAATGAAAAAGATATGGCTGAAGCATTAAAGTCAGGAAAAGTAGATTCATATGCATACGAAGGAGAGGATTTAGTCAATACCCCACTTGCAAAGTTGGAAAATTCAATTGGCTTACAAGGCTTTGGTTACTACACAAAAGAAGCTCTAGAAAACCTTTACAGAATTTGGGTCAATAATATTATAGCTACTTCAAAAGGAAAACCTCAAAATAGAGTAGTTTAACTAATCAAGTTATATCATTATTTTATACACTAGACTCTAATTAATTTTTCCAGCTATTTTGCAATAAAACCAATAATTTGGCGTTAGAATCCGCCAAATTAAGTGGATCATATAAAAAGGTTTGCCAGCCAAAATCACTTGCTGCTTTTATATTTGTTGGGCTGTTGTCTATAAATAAAATCTCACTAGCTTCAACGCCAACCATTTTAGTGGCAAATTCATACATTTTAAATTCTGGTTTTTGATAACCAATAAGACTTGAATCTATGGTTACGTCCCAGCTGCCAGTTGGCATAAGTCCTTTTTTGTAGATATCGTCAAGCATTCCAGGATACATATTAGTAAGAAGTCCTACCGGACAATGCTTTTTAATCTCCCCAATTATTGGCCAAATAGATTTATTTTTCTTAAACCGTGTAACCAATTCCTTTTGAATAGAATAGTTTTTTGGAAATTGGACTCCAAATTGGCTTTCTATCGTTGGAATTAAAGCATCTACTTTTTTTGAGATGTTGAGTTCTAAATCCTGCTTGTCGAAGAACTCATCAAAGTGATCAAACTTTTGGGGTGGAATTCCCATGTCTTTTTTCATTCCATCCCATGATTTTTGATCACTAATGTCTAGAACAACAACTCCCCCAACGTCAAAATATACAAATGAAATCATAAACAGTAGTATACCAAAATCAACTAACTGGTTTTTGTAATCAAGATAGTCTAAAATAGAGGCCAGAATGGTAAAATCTGGCCGCTTAGCTCAGCTGGTAGAGCATTCGGTTTACATCCGACAGGTCATAGGTTCGAGTCCTATAGCGGCCACTAAATACAAATAATGTATATAGTACATTAAAATAAAAAGATTATAAGATACAAGCCGAGATAGCCAAGGTGGTCAAGGCGGGCGCCTGAAGAGCGTCAAATGTAGGTCCGACTCCTACTCTCGGCACCAAATATAGGATTTTAAAATAGTAAACAAGTACCTATTAAGAAAATCCTATAACTGTTTATCTATTGACATCCGAAATATTTCCGAATAACATTAAATATGTTGAGACCTACTCAGGATAGGGATTTGGCAATTAATCTGCGAAAGCAAAGTAAAAGTTATTCTGAAATTTATAAATTAACTGGAATACCTAAGAGTACTTTAAGTGATTGGCTGTCAAATGAAGATTGGTCTACAAAAATAAAAAGCAGTCTTACTAAGGAAAACAAAAAATACTACAGTCTCAATTTATCCAAAGCACTCAAAACAAACGCAAAAATTAAAAACCTAAGGGATGAGAAGTTTTTAAAAGAAGCTAGTGATATTTATAGTATTTATAGACAAGACCCCCTATTTTTATCTGGTTTAAATTTGTATTGGGGAGAGGGTGCAAAAAGATCCCATGGATGTGTTTCTGTAACCAACACCGATCCTAATATGTTAAGAATTATTGCAAATTTTTATAGAAAATATTTAAAAGTTTCTGAAGACAAATTGAGAGTTTCTTTGTTTTTATACAAAGATTTGGATGCTAAAAAAGCTATAGACTTTTGGTCGACACTGCTTAATATTCCAGAGAACCAATTTATAAAAACTCGTATTGTAAAAAGTAGAACCCACCTGGCCACAGTGAGATATAAGTATGGGGTTTGCACCTTGTACTTTTCAAATACAGAGTTTCATACTAAAATACTAGAGTGGATAAGGCTCCTAAGCCTTGATCTCGCGGGATTAGCATAGTGATAATGCATCCGGTTGCCAATCGGAGTATACGGGTTTGATTCCCGTATCCCGCTCCAATTCCCGAGCTGTCGGGGCGGCGCACAGCGCCGACCAGACGTTTTGGCCAATTCCTCGGACTTTTTTGTCTTCCAAGGTTAGGTCCGAGCCAAAGATTTTGACAGCGAGGGTCCTTTTAGCCTCAAGATCAGTTGAGGCTGCAACCTTGGATGCATTTTTAGCTTCAGTTATCCACTCTCTCATGGGTCCGAGCCAACTACCTTGATTGGTTTTGGTTTCTTGGATTTGCTCCTCAATAGTTTTCTTTTTGGAAGTTAGTTCTTCTTTTTTAGTAAGATAGCTTTCTTTGTCTATAGTCTGATCAAGGTAGGAATCCAAAAGAAATTGAAGTTTAATATTAATAGTCTTTACTTCATTTTCTTTTAAGGCAAGGACTGTCTTAACTGATTGGGAAATACCTTTCTCTTCTGTGTCTAGTCTTTTAAACATCGTCTTTGCCCAATCAGATTTCAAAGAATGCTTTTTGATTAATTGGGATATTTGTTCATCAATGTTTTCTTCTCTGGCAAAAGGTTGAAAGCATTTATGGACTTTTGATTTTCTGGTACACCTGTAGTACTTAAATTCTTGAGAAGTACCGTTTTTATAGTGTTTTACTTTGTTTTCAGCAGTTATCATCATTCCACACTCTCCACACTTCAAAAGTCCCAAGTAAGGCTTAACTACTCTTTCAACCTTTGCATCCTGCCATTGATGGTTTCTAGTGTGTAGAACAGTCTGTACGGTGTCAAAAAGCTTCTTTGAGATTATTGCTTCGTGTCTGCCCTCAAATATTTCTCCATTGTATTTAAAGTGTCCGTAGTAGAAAGGATTTTTCAAAATATTTTTCACTCTGTCGTAATGCAGAGCCTTTCCTTTTCTGTTTGTAATCTTGTTTGTAGACAAAAAGTTAATAATGTCTATTATTCTTTTGTTTCCTTGAGAATACATTTCAAATGCCTGGATAATTACTGGAGCAACTCTTTTATCTAAACTGATTGTCTTATTTCTGGAATCATTAATATATCCAGTAGGTGCTACTCCTGGCATTTCACCTCGTCTTACTTTTTGTCGCAAACCCCTTTTGGTGTTTTCTGAAAGGGAATCTACATAATATTTGGATTGTCCAAAGGCAATATTTAACATGAACTTCCCTTGAGGAGTTGGTTCAAACCAAAAGGTATTAAATTTGAGGGCAGATATTTTTCCTGTATCTATTAGGTAAATTACTTTTCCTCCATCAACTGAATTTCTTGCAAGACGATCTGGGTGCCATGAAATAATGCCTTGTGCCTGACCTTTCTCAAGTCTTGCAAGCATATTATTAAAAACAGGTCTTCCAGGAATCTTGGCAGATTGTTTCTCAATAAATTCTTCAACTATGTTTATACTTTCTTTTTTAGCAAACTCTCGAAGTTCAGCTAACTGTGCTTCAATCGACAAGACCTGTTTATCCTCAACATCAGTTGATTTCCTTGCATACAGGAAAAATCTTTGATTGAGAGTAGTTAATTGTTGTAATGAAGAAGACATCCTTAACTTAATTTATAGTCTGTATGAGGGCACGTTGCAATATGTATTTTTTATATGTGCTTCTTTTTACCTTTAAGCACTATACGAGGAATTGGCCAAAACGTCTGGTCGGCGCTGTGCGCCGCCCCGACAGCTCGGGAATTGGAGCCATTATATCTAACAGCTCGGACCTATTTTATCACCAACTTTTAATTAATGTGCTTGGACAAAGTCCAAGTCTATTTTACCAGAAATTGTATTTGCATCAAGAAAAGGGGTAAAGGGGAAATGAATTGATGCAAATGCTCCTTGTTGTATGTCGTCGACTGCGACGACTCCGTCTCGTCCTCGCTTACGCTCGGACTCGACTAACCCTACCTTCTTCGACTCCACCCTTCGGGTGTCGTCTTTGCTCTGGCCTGCACTCGCTTCGCTCGTTTCGGCCATCGCAATTTCCAGACTGTTTGGTCGCTTGTATCAATGTATAAATAACATACTCAACATATTAATTGAATAAATGTTGTATACAATTGAAGCTA
>JBBTWO010000023.1:0-10902 GCA_038062745.1 Patescibacteria group bacterium
AAGAAGCATGGGGTTCTCAAGTACTTTTCCACAACCCCTGACCACACAGGTAAGTGGATCTTCGGCAATTGTCACCGGCATGCCAGCGCTTTCAGCAATTGCTTTATCGATACCTGACAAAAGTGCTCCACCACCTGCCATTATTAAGCCTTTTTCAATAATGTCAGAAACTATTTCTGGAGGAGATTCTTCAATAATGTCTTTAATGTTGGTAATTATTTCAGTAATTATCGGGCTGAGTGCTTCTCGTATTTCAGCACTAGTTAATTTAATTGACTTTGGCAGTCCGGTTTCCAAATCCCTTCCCCGCACTACCATGAATTTTTCTTTTTCCATTGGGTAAGCGGAACCAATGGTCATTTTTATAGTTTCTGCAGTTGGCTGTCCCAATAGTAAGGAGTACTTGAGTCGGACATAATTTATGACTGCCTCATCCATCTCATCACCCGCAATTCGCACCGATCTGCCCAGGACTACTCCACCTAAACTAATAATCGCAATTTCTGAGGTTCCTCCTCCGATATCAATAATGAAAATTCCAGTTGGATCTTCTACTGCCAGTCCGGCTCCAATTGCTGCTGCCATTGGTTCTTCTATTAAATGCGCTTCACGGGCTCCTGCTGAAACAGCTGCATCTGCAACCGCCCGCTTTTCTACTTCGGTTACGCCAGAAGGAATACCAATAACCACTCGGGGTCTGGGAATTTTGGGAAATATCCCCCCTGATTCATGAACTTTCTTTATATAGTGAGACAGCATCGCGGCGGTTGCGTCAAAATCTGCAATCACGCCGTCTTTAAGCGGCCTAATAGCCTCAATGGCAATTGGAGTTCTACCAATCATTTTCTTTGCCGAAGTTCCAATTGCCAATACTTCCTTTGTTTTTTTGTGTCGGGCAACGACAGATGGCTCGCGAATTACAATGCCTTTGCCAGATACATAAACAAGCGTATTTGCAGTCCCCAGATCAATTCCCACATCGTGTGAGAATGCACCCCAGAATTTATTAAACGGATTAAATCTTTTCATTAAATTGTGTTCAGCTTCCCGAGCCTCAGTATATATTGAGTACATAAAATTGCAAAGTGCAAAACATGACATTTTGTTTTGCGTTTGCTATAGAATAGTAGTTGCAGTATGCAAAAACTAATATCCGCATTATTCACGCTTTTGCTTATTCTAGTCCCGGTAGTCTTTTACCCTTACTCTTCTGAAGTGTTTGAATTTAATAAATTAATTGTTGTCTACACCTTTACAGTTTTGATTTGTGGTACCTGGATTGCCAGAATGATTACTGAGAAAAGGTTTATTTTTAAAAAAACTTTTCTGGACATTCCTCTTATATTGTTTTTAGGCAGCCAAGTTATCTCAAGTGTTTCTTCAATTGATCCACACACGTCTATTTTTGGTTATTATTCCCGATTCAATGGAGGACTACTGTCAATTGTGTGTTACCTACTTGTTTATTGGGCATTTGTCAGTAATGTTAATAAAGCAAAAATACTACAACTATTAAAAGCCTTTAGTATTGTTGTTTTATTTGTCAGCCTTTGGGCAATACTGGAGCATTTTGGTAAAAGTGTTAGCTGCATAATTATTAGAAATGAATTTAACACTGACTGTTGGGTTCAAGATGTACAATCGCGGGTTTTTGCGTCAATGGGCCAACCAAACTGGTTAGCAGCTCTTTTGGTTGCTGCCACTCCTTTACCAATTTATTTTTCAACCCAAGCAAAATCTTTAGTTTCAAAGTTTGGCTGGCAAGCAATCTCAGTTGTATATTTACTTGCTTTAATTTACACAAAATCCAGATCAGGGCTGCTGGCCTTTGGCATTACCGTTGGAATTGTCTTTTTTGGATTTTTACTTAATTCCGCTATTACTTCTACTTTCAAAAAAACAATTTTGGGAATTGTTATTAATATTGTTTTATTTATTGTTGTACTTGCCAGTGTTGGTAGTATCTGGACACCAAGTGTTGGTAACTACAATAAACAGATTGTCCCAACCGGACCTGCTTTAGAAACTGGTGGAACTGAATCAGCAGATATACGAAAAATTGTTTGGAAGGGGGCAATCAAGTTATGGAAAAAATATCCCCTAACGGGAAGTGGTGTTGAAACTTTTGGGTTTTCATATTACGAAACCAGACCGACCGAACATAACTTAGTTTCTGAGTGGGATTTTATCTACAACAAAGCCCACAATGAATATTTAAATTTCCTAGCAACCACGGGTGTAATTGGTCTGGGAACATATCTATTGGTAATTTGTTTTTCCTTAATCCAATTTTTGATCTACTGGATGAAAAGTCTTAAAACCAAAGATGTAAGTTTTTTAATTGTTTGTTTGGGAGCAGGATATGTTTCCATTTTGGCAACTAACTTCTTTGGTTTTTCAGTTGTGGCCACTTCGTTAGTTTTTTTCTTACTCCCCGGTTTTGCAGTTGGTCTGTTAAACGCTAGCAAAGATAGTGAAGAAGAAACTTTCCTTGAGGGAGGACAAAAAATTGCCCTTGGAGTTGTAAGTTTGGTGTGCGTATACATTTTATATTTGATAATTACTTACTGGCGGGCAGATTATTTTTATTCTCAAAGCAAGATTTCCGAACAAGACAAAGACTATCCTCAAGCTGTTGAAAGCATTAAAACTGCAATTTCTCTTTCCTCAAACGAGGCCGTATATCACGATCAATATGCAAGACTGTTGGCAGACTATGCAGTTGCTTATCAAGAATTAAAAGAGCAAGACACAGCCATAAAATTTGCTCAAACTGCCGAAAGTGAAGCTCTACTTGCTAAAGACTTATCTGTCAGAAATGTAAACTTACAAAGAAGCAGAGCCAATATTTACACTGATTTAGCTGTAGTAGACCGTAAATATCTTCAATGGGCAGTGGCAACTTTGGAGGAAGTTAAAGATTATTCTCCAACTGACGCCAAAGCATACTATAAATTAGGACTGGCACATTTACGGATTAATGACGTCAAAAGTGCAATTGAAAGCTTTAAACAAGCTGTTGAGTTGAAACCAAATTATCTGGACGCCCGATTGGCACTGGGGTTAACTCTTATTGATGACCAAAAGCTCCAAGAGGCAAAGAAAGAATTACAATTTATTCTTGACAACCTTGATCCCAATAATAAATTGGCTAAAGAAGAACTCTCCAAACTATAAATCGGCAGATAAAGGCTTTATTATTGTATAATTACCCCAAATGGTCAGAAAAATTGTTACCGCAAAAGCTGCCTCTTTGAGGCAGGAATCTAAAAAGGTTGGCAAAATTGACAAGAAAGTTAAAGACCTAATTGCCGATATGAAACAGACCTTAAGTGTCCAAAAAGACCCAGAAGGTGTTGGTCTTGCTGCTCCTCAGATTGGCAAAAATTTTCGAATTTTTTTGGTTAATTATGATGGCTTAGAAAAAGTTATCATTAATCCTGAAATTCTGGAGATTTCCAAAGATGGTCAACCAAAACCAAAGACCAAATCTGGCAAAAAGAAAAAGGGGGAAGATTTACTGGAAGGCTGTCTTTCACTTCCCCATTATTATGGTCCTTTAAAAAGAAGTACTAAAATTAAGATTAAATATTTAGATGAAAAAGGCCAGGAAGTTGTTGAGGAATTTAAAGACTTTTTTGCCCAAATAATCCAACACGAGATTGACCATTTGAATGGCATTTTATTCATCGACAGAATTATTGAACAGAATTCCCCACTATATAAATTCCACAAAGATGGAGATTGGGAGAAAGTAGAGTTAGTATGAAAATAATCTTTTTTGGCACACCTGATTTTGTTTTACCAGTATTAAAAGCGCTGTATAGAACATATGGTAAAGGTGAAGAGGGCGTGGTTGCTGTTGTTACTCAATCCCCAAAAGAGGCCGGTAGAAAAAGGTATGTTGAGCGCAGTGCAGTTGACAACTGGGGCTTTAAACACAATGTTCCAGTTGTCTATGATTTATCCTCTTTGCCAACTGCAAACTTAGGCGTTGTGGCTGCATATGGAAAATTAATTCCTGACAATATCATTAAAGAGTTTGATGCTGGGATGCTCAATATTCACCCTTCACTTTTACCTTCATTCCGTGGCGCTTCCCCAATTCAAGCAAGTATAGCAACTGGGACTACTAATACTGGTGTGTCGATTATTAAAATGGATGAACAAATGGATCATGGTCCAGTTTTGACCCAGTTTAAATACTACCTTGAAGAAACTGATACCAACGAAACTGTCCGAACAAAAGTATTTGAGGCAATTGCACCAGTTTTAATTGAGTTGATTCCCAATTATCTGTCTCAAAAGATAACTCTCAAACAGCAAGACCACGGTAAAGCCAGCTTCACCAGAATCATTAGAAAAGAAGATGGCTACATTGCTGGTAAGTTTTTGACTGCTGCCTTGGCAGGAATGGAAAGTGATGAGGACTGGCAAATTCCCTTCATTAAAAATTCTGCTGACGGCACGCCAATTAAAATCAATCACCCATTGGCCCAAAACATTTACAATTACTTTAGAGCACTTACTCCTTGGCCAGGAGTATGGACAATGGTCAATTTAACTGTCGACAAACAATGCAGGTTGAAAATTCTTACTTGCCACATTGAAAACGACAAATTAGTTTTAGATGAGGTTCAACTGGAAGGCAAACAAGAAGTTACTTGGAAGCAATTTGTAGAGGGGCACCCTCAGTACTCTTTTGAGGGGTGATCTTTTTAGTCTTCATTTTTTTGATACATCTGGTACAAAGTTTTACTTTCATTGGGGATCCATCAACCAACATAGTAGCAGCTTGGATATTAACCTTAAATACTCTTGGTGTTGCTTGAGCCCTCTTTTTCCATCTTTTTCCAGCCACACCACGCCCGTGCCTTTGGGAGGTGCCCATTACGTTGGTTTTACCACAATTCATACAGACTGCCATAGCAAGATGTAGTATACTATGCAAGCCTGGACTTTGCCAATGATCAACTATTTATTTACAGATCCACTCTTTTTTATTATCTGGGCAATGGCTTTACTAACAGCCATTACTATTCATGAATTTGCTCATGCATTCGCTGCCGACAAACTAGGTGATCCAACTCCCAGAATTGACGGCAGACTAACTCTAAACCCACTTGCCCATTTAGATCCCCTTGGAACTTTAATGATGCTGCTCATAAGATTTGGTTGGGGTAAGCCTGTTGTCTTTGATCCATATAACCTGAAAAACCCAACCCGAGATGCTGCAGTTATTTCTTTTGCGGGACCACTTTCAAATCTACTGCTGTCTGGTGTATTGGCAATAATTTATCATTTAACCCCGGGTTCCTTGATTATGCGAGAACTCATTCCCCCCTTTATTATCCTAAACGTAACTTTGGCTATTTTTAACCTTGTGCCAATTCACCCACTGGATGGAGGAAAAATACTGGTGGGGTTATTGCCCAAGAAAGAATCCTACAAAGTAGATATATTTTTAAAACAATATGGAACCTGGATGCTGTTATTATTAATTTTGCCTATTTGGGGTGGGTCTTCTCCAATTTTGTCAATTATCGAGCCTGCCATCAAAACCGTTATTACTCTTTTCTTACCTGGTTATTTCCAAACTATCTGACTTTGATATACAATGATTGTAACCCTGCTAGAGGGAAAGTTGGGAGGTTTTTTCCTTCACAAACTTTTTATTAGGGTACTTAAAAGTAATTTTAAGTCTTGGGGCATAGTTCAATTATCTAATGGAAAAGTTGGCAGCCTACCCACCTTACAGTTTCTGCGAGGGGAAAAGTTCTCCTGACTCCTTTTGGTGGGGTTGTTTTTCTCCAAAAAGTTTCATCTGTGTGCTAGGGGAGGGATTTGAACCCCCGAAGCCTTGCGGCGCGAGATTTACAGTCTCGTGTGTTAGACCACTCCACCACCCTAGCTTGTTTGTGAGGATATTATATCAATTTAAACCTGTATACGCATCCGCTATTTTGGATCAGAATCAATCTTTACATTATTTTTCATATATTTGGCTGTTCTCCAAGCTCTCCCTTTTCCCATATTTAAACTCTTATAGTTAGGACTTAATGAATGACAATTTGGGCAAATCAACCTCAAGTTCTCTTCTTTATTATTGCTCGAATTTCCATCTATATGATCAACCTCTAAGGGTGTTCTTTTGGTAGTTGGATTTAGCTCTCCCCAGCCACAAAGTGTACACTTTTCATTATACTTTTCAAACAAGTATTTTCTAATATGTATAGAAAGAAACAAAGTCACAATACCCATTTCGCCATTTATCTTCCCAGACTTCCATTTCTCAATATATTCTTTGTGTTGATATGCTGTTTGACATTTATTTGAGCAATATTTATAACACCACTCTTTAAGATTTTTGTTGCAAAAAAGACATTTGGACTCTTTAACATAATTATTCTTGCGTCGAAAAGTGTCGGCACATTTATGAGAACAAAACTTTTGAGGATCTGATGGATGTACTTCAAAAATGTTTGTGCATGACACATTTTTACAAGGTCGTTTGTCCATTGGTTTGCGAAGAAAATCAAATTTTCCCAACTCCCAATTTCTCTTGGTAATTTCCGATTGCAACTTTCGATATTCATATGAATTAAAAAATTTGTAGGACATTATAATTCATATTATTCGGGTTTAATCGGTATGTCAATAGTAGAGTTTCAGATATATCTGAGCCGAAGGTGGGAGTCGAACCCACGACGTTCTGTTTACAATACAGATACTCTGGCCACTGAGTTACTTCGGCGCGTGTCAAAGCCAATTATATCAGAATTTCCACACCGGTTGCGCCCAGTTGGCCATATAGATAGGCATCTGTTCTTCTTTGACAAGTTTGACTCCTTCAAATTCAAATTTAACCACTAATCCCCTTTTTGTCTGTTCACTCCACATTTGGTCAAAAACAAAATTCCCTAGTGAATAGTAAACTGGTTTTTGGTTAATGTATTCAATGTTTTGCACCCAATGGGGATGACTTCCAAGAATCAAGTCTGCACCTGATTCAATGATGGACTTTGCCATTTGCACTTGAAATTTTGAGGCATTGCTTTGGTATTCATATCCCCAATGGGGAGCAACAACTAAGTAATCCACTTTTGTTCTTGAATCTCTAATTAAGTTTATTTCCTGGTCAGTTAAAGTCTTGCGGTCAACAAGATTTAAACCAACAAAACCAACATCAATTCCTTTTATGTGTTTAACACTCAGATTGTTAAGCGTAGAGTCGATCCCCTTATCTGCTAAGTAAACTTTGGTTTGGTCAATACCAGTGGTGCCAAAATTGCCTATGTGGTTATTAGCCAATGTAACTACATCCACCCCCGCAAACACCAGTCCATCTATCATTTCTGGATCTGCACAAAACTTTAGACCTGTTGAGTATCTGGGACAATCTGCAACTATTGGGCTTTCAAGATTTACAAAAGTAATGTCTGCAGATTTTAGGCTCTCACCAACAAATAAAAATGGGTATGTTGGATCTTTCTTGTTCAAACTTGTTGTTAGAACTGTCCTGCCAAGCATTACATCACCCGATGCAATCATCGTCCAGCGGTCATTTTTGGTAACCAATCCTTTGAGAACAGTTGCTGGAAGATTAAGGTAAATAATCAAAATCAAAACTATTGAGGCTAAAATTAACAAAAATGCTTGATACCTTGATTCCATTAGCTTATTTAAGTATAGCAGTTGTAAACCAATAGATACAAAATTTATGACAACCATATATGAATATTAATAGTCTCATTCCCAACTTTTCACTATACGAATAGATAAAATATATTATTGACGTACCGATAAAAACCCGATAATATGATTTATGAGAAATAATTCATATTCCTCACTAAAATACAAAAAGTTGCAGTCAGAGTTAATGAAAAAGAATTGGGAAAATGGTGTTTTTAATGTTTTGATAAAACCAGCAAAAGAAAGAATCTGCAAAAATATTGATTGCAAGTGCATTTTTTTAGTAAAACCTGGAAACCCAAAAGTTTATTGTTCCCGTAGTTGCGCTGCCCATATTAATAACCAGAGCAGTAGCAGAAATAGTGAAAAAAATCCCAAATTAGGTGACTTAACCAAAGAAAAACTAACATCTTTATATGCAAGTAAGTCGATGAATACCATTGCTAATGAATTTGGTGTCTCTCCAAACTCGATAGTGTGGAAAATGCACAAATTTGAAATACCCAGAAGATCTCATAGTGATGCTACGTATCTTCATTGCAATCCAAATGGTAACCCTTTTGAAATAAAAGACAACTTAAACCCAGATGAGCTATTTCTTAAGGCATTGGCTTTGGGCATCTATTGGGGAGAAGGTGAAAAATTATCTAGTGGAAGAGTTGTCTTAACAAACACAGATCCGAAAATGATAACTATTTTTCGAAAATTTCTGATCAATATTTGCCATGTGAACACATCCAAAATCCACTACAGTCTGATCTGCTTCAACGACAGCAATCTAGACAGTGTGCGAAACCATTGGTCCAACATACTAGAGATTTCTCCAGAGAGATTTGGTAAAATAACCCAGATTCCAACTCAAGGTAAAGGAACATATAAGAGAAAGTCACAATATGGAGTTTGTAATATAGTGGTATGTAATACTAAGTTCAAAAGTTGGATTATGAAGGAAATTACTAGTCTATTCTAATCGCCGAGATAGCTCAGAGGTAGAGCACACCCATGGTAAGGGTGGGGTCATGGGTTCAAATCCCATTCTCGGCTCCTAAACACTGATTGTCAGATTCGCTTTGGATTTTACTTATTTCAAGAATTGTCTGGTTGTTGTTTGTATATAGGATTGTCTGTAATCCAGTATCTTTTGCAGCATTTATATTTTCTTTGCTATCATCAACGTAAATAACCTCATTTGGATTTAATTTGACTTCTTCAATAAGTCTTTTGTATGCAGATGTTTCCTTTTTTAAAATACTCATTTTTGACGCAGAGAAAATCTCTTTGAAAACTGGTTTTAAATCAGGTTTAAGTTCTGGATCATCTTGAATTGTTTCAGAAGTAAAAATATATAAATCTAGTTTATTCTTCAAAGACTTGTAAAACTCTAAGAGCTCTTTGGATGATTAATACCTGATTATCTTTTTTTATAATCCCTAAAACTAACTCTGGTAATTTTTGATTGTTCATTTTAAATCCATCCAAATTTTTCAAAATCTTTCTTGGTGTATGATGCTAGATCAACATTCTTCAGATTATCTTTTCTAAACCATTGAACATCTTCATTCTCATCCTTGTTTTGGACTTTTGGTTCAGAATCTATTTTTCCTGAAAATATTACTACTTTCCAACTTGCTCCACTGTCTGTTGTAAAGGTGTCTTCATACAAAATTCCAGTTATTTCTAATTCAACTCCTAATTCCTCCATTACTTCTCTTTTTATAGCTTCTTCTTCTGTTTCATCTCCATCTACTGCTCCACCACAATTTTCCCATTTTCCATATTCATCTCTGGATATTCTTCCACGTTGAGTCAAAAGAATTTCACCTTTGTCATTTTCAATTACTACAGCTACTGCTTTTTTAATATTGTCTTCCATTTTCTTGTTTTTAACCTACAGTATCAGACCCTTCTAATGACTCAATCCATTTATCTTTATCTAATACGCCTCTGTCTGTTAAAAAGATACTTGCACAACAAGATCCCATTTCAGCACCTTTCATTAAATCCATTGGATCAGTTGACCATTTCTGATCAACATATATTGTTGCTTCGGAATTAGCTTTTTTGACATCTGGATTTGTTCCCTCAACTAATTCTGCTTCAACATCCATGAGGAAGATGTCATATGAATTTCTTTTTTGAAACATGATTCCAAGAAATCTTATTGGAGTACATTCACAACCTAATTTTTCAATACAAACTCTTTTTGCTCCTTCTTCTGGAAGTTCACCATGTTTCAAGGTTACTGAAGGAAAACCCCAATGACCTCCCAAATCTGGATCACCATCTGGTCTTTTGACAACAAGAAAATCTTCATTTTTAGAGTTTTTCTTTAATACCACTGAAACAACATATTTAACTGGTTTACTCATGTTAATCTGTTAGTATTATAATCCCAATTCCTGGCTTTAACAAAGCATGTCCTTGCAATTGCTTTTGGGTATTTGTATATTACTCCCAGATGAGAGAATTAATCCGAGAAAAAGTAAAGGAATCAAATTCCTTGAATGAAATTCGAGATGCTGTACTTCAAGTTTTTAGAGAAGCAAAGGAAAATGGCTTCACAAGAATTGGATATGTATCTGGGGTAATTACCTCTGAGGGACCAGATAAAATAGCTCAAAATATTCAAAGACTAGAAAAATTTACAGATCATATTCGAGATCAGCATGATTTTCCCATTTTCTCCGCGACTAATGTTTTTGACGATACTCTTTTTGAAAGAATAAATGCTCACGAAATTCCTCAATCTGAATGGTGGAGATTTTGGCAGGAAGTACTGGGAGATCAAGAAAATTATGTCACAGACATATTTATGACCCCAAAATGGGAAATATCATCAGGAGCCAGGGATGAACACCAAACAGCACAAAAGATCGGAATGAATATCGTGTATATAGATCAGGAGATAGAACAATAATGGGATTACAAGATTACGACAAAAAAGAACTTCAAAATAAACCCTTTGAGGGTAAGCAAGTGTATTATTCTGGTTCAATCAAAGGTGCTCCAGAATTGGAACCAGATTTTGCATGGCAATTGGTGCAATATATGGCAGAAGGTGGAGCTGATGTATTAAGTGAACATGTAGCAGCAAGAAATAGAGAAGAAATGGATCAGATAAGAGCAAGAAGAATAGGTATGGAAATTCAAGATATGCTTGCCAAACCAGAGCCATGGCTTTTAATCCGAAAGCAAGATAATGAATGGGTT
>JBBTWO010000024.1:0-1068 GCA_038062745.1 Patescibacteria group bacterium
CTAATTTTATTACTTTATTCAACATATAGTATTCTTGTCCTTTTCTGTACAACTATCCCCCCGTTTTTGTAGGTTTCTTCAACTTTTCCAATCCCTTTCTGACGATCAAGCCACGCTTGTAACCTTTCAGGGTGTGGAGGATCTACTTCATATAAAGTATATAGAAGTTCAACTCGGTTTGTGTCGGGCAATCTGCCATACTTTGTACTACCAAGCCACGTAAACAGGTAATCATATGAATGTGGAATTACTGGCGGAACATATACATCAACATTAAATGGTTTTTCGGCCGCATCTTTATATATCCAAGCAATTACAGCTTGTTGATTAATAAAGGCAATGCTTTCTTCACCATCTGATTTATTTTTTAGAATAAATTTGGTTGGATCAAAGTTGTTGACCAAAAACAGGGATAGGAATAATAACACAAAAACCTTACCAAGTTTGTAACTCCAAATTTTACCAAGCACCACAGCAACCAACAATAAAAATATCAAAAAATAGCCTGTCATATAATAATCGTACAAAACAGTGCTGTTGCCCTGATAAAAATAAAGTCCAATAAGTGGGGAAACCAATAGCAACATTATTAGCTTTACTTTGTCGCTTTTGAGAAATTTGGGTAAAAACAAAACAAACGAAGCTGCAATTACAATTAAAGATAAATTCTCCCTAAGTTTAAATGAGTGAAAAATCAATCTTGGAAATAAATTTGCGTAAAATTGATTCCTTATCTCAAAAAGAAACTCAGTAGGAAGTGTAAAACTCTTTTCTTTGCCAAAAGTTTGAGTAATGTTGTTTAAAAGAATATGGTCATGTTTCAAATCAAACAATACCAATGGAGCAAAAGTAAGACTAAAGGCAACAATAGACAAAAGAAGGTTTTTTAAATTTGGTCTATTTTTCCATTGCCAAATTGCAAAAATTGCGATCGAGACAAAATAATACAACTCCCCAGAGGAGCCAAAGTTAAACAGTGACAACCCAGACACCAAGGCAATTGTTGGCCAACCCCATTTCTTGCCTTCCATTACTTTAAACATTGCCCACACCAAACACATAGATAGT
>JBBTWO010000025.1:0-10513 GCA_038062745.1 Patescibacteria group bacterium
GGTTGATATTATTCTTTGTCTTTTAAACGACAGAATTGATGGAGAAGTAATGGATGCAGCTGGACCACAATTAAAAGTAATTTCCAATTATGCAGTTGGTTTTGACAACATTGACATCGATGCAGCAACTAGTCGGGGAATTGTGGTTGCCAATACACCTTCAGATGCAGTAAATGAAGCTGTTGCCGAACACACTTGGGCTTTAATGCTTTCGTTAGTTAGAAGGGTCGTAGAGTCAGATGAAGCGGTCAGGAGAGGTGCTTATAAAGGATGGGAGCCAGAAATCTTTTTAGGGCCAACATTAAAAGGTAGAACTCTAGGCATTGTCGGTTTGGGAAGAATTGGAGCGATGGTGGCCAGACGAGCAAAAGGATTTGAAATGAAGATTGTGTATTACGGTAGATCAAGAAATTCTGAGCTTGAGCAAGAATTGGGAGTTATCTACAGTTCTTTTGATGAGCTATTGTCTATGAGTGACGTGGTTTCTTTACATATTCCAGGTTCTGATGACACAAGGCATATGATTAACTCTGCCAGTTTGGCAAAATTTAAGAAGGGTTCATATTTAATAAATACTGCCCGTGGTTTGTGTGTTGATGAGCATGCTTTAGTTGATGCTTTAAAATCAGCAACTTTAGCTGGAGCTGCATTGGATGTGTTTGACAATGAACCAAACATTAATCCAGAACTTATTGGCATGGAAAATGTGATTCTTACTCCTCACATTGCCTCAGCCACTTTTGAAGCCAGGTCAGAAATGGCCAATATGGCAGTTAACGCCATATTGGAAACAATTAGAGGAAATATGCCTTCAAATATCGTAAACAAAGATGTTTGGGACAAAAGAAGAAAGTAAAATTTATGTTTCCATTCAAGAAAAAACAATCTGAAGAAGAGGTGGAACAACAACTTCAGGAACAACAAGATTCACATCTTCCTGCCAGAAAAAGAAGAAAAGAGCCGATTAAACCTTGGGGAAGGAAGGAGAGATATTTAGTTCTGTCAATTTTATTGTTCACAACCTTAACATCAGCTGTTTTGGCGATGGCAGCCAGAGATTGGAAATTGCCAGGGCTGCCAAAACTTTCATTTTCAAATTTAAATTTATTTGACGGTGGAGAAATAATTATTGAAAACAAAAATAAAAACAAAGACAGTCAGTATGAGTCGATAATTGCCAAATTTAGAAACAAAACTAATGATTTATCTGGAACATACGGCCTGTATGTTGTTGATCTAACAACTTCAGATTCGTATGGGCTTGCTCAAAATGAGATTTTTCAAGCAGCATCGCTTATTAAATTGCCAACAATGGTGGCCTATTACAAAGAAGTAGAGAAGGGAAACATAAAGCCAACCGACAAATATGTTTTGAAAGATGCAGATAAAATAGATGGATCAGGAAGCTTGCAGTATGAAAAATCAGGTAAAGCATATACTTATCAACAGTTGGTGGACTTGATGGGTAAGCAGTCAGACAATACAGCTTTTAATGTGATGACAAAAAAGATTGGAGAAGAAAAAATAAATACCTATACTCTGGAATTTGGAATGGCTAAAACTAGTCTAGCAAACAATGATACAACACCTGCTGATATTGGAATATTTTTTGAAAAGCTATGGAAGGGAAAACTAATTAGTGACCAAAATAAAGAAATGTTATTGACCTCTTTAACAGACACTATTTACGAAGACTTTCTGCCAAAAGGCATCCCTGAAGACATAAGAGTGGCACATAAATTTGGCAGAGAAGTTCATGTTTTAAACGATGCAGGGATTATTTATATAGAAAAACCCTTTGTACTTGTACTGATGACAAAAGGAATTGTAGACAAAGAAGTTGAAGAAATATTTCCTGAGTTAGTTCGAGATATTTATACCGCGCTTAATTAATAGTACTTGCAGCTTCTGGAAGCAACTGACCAACTCCTATTTGTTTATTTTTGTCTCTCTTTTCCCTGTCAGCATTAATTTTATCGATGGTTTCTTTTTTGCAAGCCAGGGTTGGTGCTTTCTCTTTTAAGAACCACTCCGTTCTAGTTGGACAACCTTGGCAGGCAAGCGTACCAGTTAGGGTACAAATTGGAATTTTAACTAATCCTTCAGGTTGTATCCAGTCGGCTGTTTTTTCTTGAGCCAGAAGCCCAAAAATTATTTTGTTCCAAATTGGAGCAGCACCCGTAATGCCTGAAGCAATTCTACTCATTGGGCTGCCGTCATTATTTCCTACCCAAACTGCAACTAAATATTTTTGATTAAAGCCAAGTGTTAAGTTGTCACGCAAATCGTTACTGGTTCCAGTTTTTACTGCGACCTCTGGATGATTTCTAACCACAAGAGCGGAGTTACTTCCAAAAGCAGGGGACCTGGCGCCGTTATCTTTTAAAATATCAATTAATTGATATGCGACTCGTGGATCCAAGACTTCAGTGGTATTGCTGGTGTTTTGTTCTAAGACGTCATTTTTATAATTGGTGACTTTGGTGATTGACATCAGCTCTGTTTTTTTGCCGTAATTGGCAACGGTTGCAAAAAGATTTGCCACTTCTAAAAGTTTCACTTCACCACCACCCAAAGTAAGTGACAAACCAAATCTGGATCTATCTTTCCAAGTATTAATGCCCATTTTCTCTCCCAAATCAATCATTTTTTCAACTCCATATGAAGCCAGTAATCTAACGGCTGGAATATTTCTTGATTGAGCTAAAGCATCACGAATTGTTAGTGGACCTTTGAAAGTTCCATCATAATTTTTTGGTGCATATGGCGGCTGTCCGGCAGTATTAAAAGTAACTGGTGTATCCTGTAAGATTGATGAGGGAGTATATCCATTGCCAAGAGCATATGCATAGTTTAAAACTTTAATCGATGACCCAGGCTGCCTAAGACGAGTGGTGACATTAACATTGCCATCGTTTTTAGTATCAAAATAATCTTTTGATCCAACCATGGCCAAGATGTCTCCAGTTTGAACATCAAGTACGACACTTGCCCCATTGGTTACATGCAGCCGGGAAAGTTTCTCAACTTCTGTTTTTATAGATTCTTCAGCTAATTTTTGAATATTGTAATCAAGGGTGGTGTAAACTTCTAATCCCCCTTGTTCAACCATTTCTTCACCATATTTTTCAACCAATTTTTCTCGAACATACATTACAAAGTGGGGAGCTTTAATGTCGGTTTTGTTGTCGACGAATTTTAATTGTTCGGCAGCTGCTTTGTCGGCATCTTCTTGTTTTATAAATTTGTTTACTACCATTAAATGAAGAACATCTTTTTGTCTTTGAATACTGTTTTCAGGATTGGAGCCAAAAGGAGAGAATCTGGTTGGACTTTTTGGTAATCCTGCCAACAAAGATGCTTCACCCAAAGATATATCTCTAACACTTTTTCCAAAGTAAACTTGAGAAGCTTCTTCGATTCCATAAGCTGATCCTCCATATGACACTTCATTAAGATACATCTCAAAAATTTCGTTTTTGGTATACATCATTTCAGTTTCTACTGAGAGCAGTATCTCTTTTACTTTTCTGACTAACGTTTTTTCTGGAGACAAAAGAGCGTTTTTAACTAATTGTTGGGTAATTGTTGACCCTCCTGATCTCTCTCCTTGAGTTGCGTTTTTATAAATCGATCTGCCAATTCCGCGAAGAGAAAAACCTGGATGGCTATAAAATTCTGCGTCCTCTGCTGCCAGAGTGGCGTACCTTACATGTGAGGGAACATCTGCCAATTTTATTGGAGTTCTATTTTCGTCTTTATAAATCTTATACAAAAGAACTCCGTTTCGATCATATATTTTTGTTGACATCACTTGTTGTCTGGTTGTTAATTGTCTGGGGGAAGGAAGGTCTTTGAATATTAATATTCCCAGAGAAAGGATGGTGATCAAAAACAAAAGAAGAAAGACAAACTTGGGTAAAGAGAGTTTAGAAAAAGCAAGTTTTTTCTTTTTTGTTAATTTATTTATATATTTTGGTAAGGCACGAATATTTGAAGAGATAGTTTCAACAGTAAGGTTAGCTATTTTTCCAATTGCAGACACAGTTAGTAAAAGTCCTATAAGTGTGTATTCAATTACCAAGTAAAGGGGTTTACCGATGTTTATAAGCACGGCTTTTGACAAATTGGTCAGCTTGGGAACTTTGGTGATTTTCTTTTTTCTGGCCATTAGACCTATATTGTAAGACTAAAGCGCCTTTTTGGGTAGAGGATGTATAGAGGAAATTTATGCACAAGTCAAAAAGATTTGTTAATATTGTAAGTAATATGGATTATGAATCTGACAATCCTGCCTTTTTGAAAGAAAAATACTCAGGTTTGCACGTAAGTCGGGAGTCTTTGTCGGCAGCTAGACGCACGAAAGTTTTATCTGGAGAATCTGTTTCCCAAAAACCTAACGATCGAATTGATAATCTATTGGAGCGGTATGGACAATTTGCCTTTGATTCTGAAAAGAGGAATCGTTTGCGATCGATGATAATGAATGAGTATATTTACTCCAACAAAGAAAAACTAGCAGAGGGTGCGGCTCGGGTTGAAGAAAGAGCTGCAAGAGAACTTGGTATTGATATGCATTATGGAGAGGAGGCTTTAGACATGCGTGGAGATATTGCTGCTGTAGATTTAGAAAAATCTTTGGATCAATGGATAAATTATTTTTCAGATCCAAATGAACCATATGCTCCTTGGTTTAGATATTATGCATTTAGAAGTGTCTTGGAATTGGGGCGCTGGGATAAAGATAAAAATAAATTTCCCAAACGCTCTCCTGGCACAAACCTTCTTTTTCCAGATATTGATAGAGGGGCGTTAGGTTATGTCCAGGACATGATAAGTTCTGCAACCAATATGGATATTTTAGAGAAAATTCAAAAAGGACAAAGGCAAATGGACACTCCAACCGGGGAAGTTTTGACTCAGAAAAAAGCTCAAGATTTTGCCAAGCTTTCCTTTGCCGAACAATATGCAGAAGGGATTAGGCAAAAGGGAGAAATTACTCCTGAAATGAGAGAAGAAACAAAAGGCATGTGGATAACATATCGTCAAGGAACCGATCCAACTGCTCTTTGGAAGTCTCTTCAAAACAAAGGAACATCTTGGTGTACTGCTGGTTTTGGAACTGCAAAAGCACAACTTGATGGGGGAGACTTCCATGTTTATTACACTTTAGATAGATATGGTAATCCAACAATTCCAAGAGTTGCTATTCGTATGCAAGAAGGAGTTATTTTTGAAGCACGAGGAGTTGCTGACAGCCAACAAAACATAGAAGGAAATATGGGAGATATTGCTGAAAAACAGATTGACAAACTTCCTGGAGCAGAAAAATACCGCAAAGCAAAATCTGACATGAGACTTTTGACTGAAATTGAGAATAGAGTAAAACAAGGACAGGATTTATCACGGCCAGAACTAATATTTTTGTATGAAATAAATTCTCCAATCGAAGGCTTTGGATATGAGAAAGATCCTCGAATCAAAGAGTTGAAAGATTTCCGTGTTGCTCAGGGACTAATAAAAACAGATGTTTTAATTGTTCTTGGAACCAAAGATCATCCACTGCTTCCAAGTCAAATTGCTTGGGGTACTTCCGATGTTATAACTGAAAATACTAAAGCGTATATCGGACCGCTTTTCCCAGGTATTTTTAAATTACTGCCGAAAGAAGTTGAAATATATGAATCATTCCCCAATGGGAGAATAAAGAGACCCGAATTGACTGCCCAAGGAGAAGCTGATTTAAGTGACACAAATGTTTCTGAATGGGTTAAAAGTGATCTGCTTACACAAGTTGATTATCCTAAACAAAAGGTAACTCTTAGCTTAGTAATCTTGACACCGGCAATGGTTGGACTTCCAAATGGAGCTACAAAGAAAGAATTTTTTGAAAAAGCAGCTTCTCTCGGTGCCAAACTCTGCCCCGCCTTTGTTGGACCACATTTGAGAGAACAATACAAAGACCAACCAGATGGTGAATGGCTGACTATCGCTATGGAGCCAATTACTGATGCCGACGGCCGTCCGTTCGTGTTCCGGCTGTCCTGTGGCGGTGGTGGCTTGTGGCTGGGTAGCAGCATTGCCTTCGGGAGCCGTCGTTGGGATTCCGGCAGCTGGGCCGTTTTCTTGGTTAGCAGGTAGTTTTGAAACTTTGTCACTTTGACCCTTAAAAAAATTTGCTACACTAATATTAGTTTGGTTTTATTGAATGGCTAAGGCTCTTCTAAACCTCTCTGGCAAATTTAAATTGGGAATATGAACGATTAAGGTCTTTCGTAGGGGGTTTATCTTTGTCTAGAAAAGAAATACTTGGTGTACTTTGCTTGTAATTAGCTAATTACAAATTAAATACAATCTGCACCTTTTCGCCTAGTTTTTTGCGGTTTGTGTGGATAGTGACTATAGATGGCGAAGTGCACAAAAACTGATGCCAACGGCAATCCGAACGTGTTCAAACTGAACTGTGACGATGGTGGCTTGTGGCTGAATAGCAACATTGCCAACGAGAGCAATCATTGGAATTCCGACAACAGGACCGTTTTCTTGGTTAGAAAGTGTTTCTTTTCTTAGGGTGGTCAATATTATTTTTCCATCCACCAAACATCCTGCCGATTTCTTGGAGTTTGAGTGAAATTTCTTCATAGTGTTTATGGGAGATGAACTTTGCCTCCCAAGCTGTCAGAATTAGGAATTTAAGAGCGTCGAGGATTAAGATGCAGTCAATTATTTTTTGGATTTTTACATCTTTCGGGCTAAAATAAGCAAGGTATGAAAATTCCAAAAGATCTAAGAATTTATTTTCAATCCGCAGTCCTATTATATATCTGGCAGACTTTGGCATATGGGGAGTGACACTAAGCCATACCAAATACCCCTCTTTGATTTTTGTCAAAATAGAAGCGCTAACCGAGAGAGAGAGAGAGAGAGAGAGAGAGAGAGAGAGGAAGGCTTCGCCATATTTTTAATAGTATCATTTCGATTGAAAATTTACTTGCATCTTGGGAGGAATTTTTAAAAGGCAAAAGAAAAAGGAAAGATGTTGTCAAATTCTCAATTAATCTGATCTCTAATGTTTTAGAGATTCATGAACAGCTTAGCGAGAAAACTTATAAGCATGGGGTTTATTGTGCCTTTAAAATTAATGATCCAAAACCAAGAGATATCCATAAAGCCAGTGTTGGGGATAGACTTATTCACCACGCACTTTACAGGATATTGTATCCTTACTTTGACAAGAAATTTATTTTTGATTCTTACTCCTGCAGAGTAAATAAAGGCACTCATAAAGCACTTGATCGGTTTAGATTATTTTTCCAAAAAGCTTCAAAAAATAATACCAAAACTGTTTGGGTATTAAAGTGCGACATTAAAAAGTTTTTTGCCAATATCGATCACTTTGTTTTGAAAAATATCCTTCAAGAAAACATTTATGATATGGATGTAAATTGGCTTCTAGAACAGGTGATTCATAGTTTTAATACCGCAGGGCAAACCGGGGTAGGACTGCCTTTGGGGAACCTAACCAGCCAGCTTTTAGTAAATATCTATATGAACAAATTTGACCAGTTTATTAAAAGGAAATTAAAAATAAAATATTACCTCCGATATGCAGATGATTTTGTAATTTTTCACACGGACAAACAATTCCTTGAGACTCTTGTTCCTAAAATTTCAGAGTTTCTGAAAAGGGAATTAAAACTTTCTCTAAATATGACCAAAGTTTTTATAAAAACAGCTGCATCTGGAGTGGATTTTCTGGGCTGGGTGCATTTTCCAAACTGTCGTATATTAAGAACCAGCACCAAAAAAAGAATGCTTAAAAAACTAAATCAAGACAATCTTTCTTCTTATCTTGGACTTTTAAAACATGGCAATACACATAAAATTGTTGAAAAAATTACTGGATCCTTTTAATGGTAAGGGGATATTTGACGGTTGCTGACTCTGAAGCAATAGGACAATCAATACAGTAATTTGTTTCTAGGGGATCATAATAAACATAATGATTTTCCAAATCATATTGCTCGGGCACAGCATCTTTATTTCGCACCATTGCCCTTGTGTCTTTGTAAACTTTAGTATCTTCAAACTGCCCTCTCCCGCCAATACCAACAGTAGCCTGAATAAAATATTCAAATCGGGTAGGACATCCGGGATTGTCGGCAGGGCCGGAAGGTAATAGTCCAGTTGTTGCACAAATTGTTGCCCCAACTACGTTATCAGGTTGTATCGGCCAAGCATGTCCGTAGTTTTCATATCTACTCAAAGTTTCTTTGATAACTTTATTCCAAATAGGAGAAGCACCGGAAACTCCCGAAACAGCTCCGCCCATGGGCGTGTTGTCATTGTTTCCTACCCAAACAGTTACAAGTGCATCTTTGGTGTAACCAATAGTCCAGTTATCCCGTCTGTCATTTGTAGTTCCGGTTTTTACTGATACTTCTGAGTGTCCTGCTACATTTAATTGGGAAATAGAACCAAAAGCTGCACTTCTGGCATTATTGTCTAGTAAGATGTGGGAGATTAAAAACGCAACTGAAGAATCAATTACCCGCTCCCCTGATAGTTCGGTAATTTTATTGTCTTCCAAAACCTTGCCAGTGTAATCTTCGACTTTGACAATTGATACAAGCGGTTGTTTTATTCCGCCGTTGGCAAAAACGCCAAATGCTTGAGCCATGTCAATCGGGCGAACTTCACCACCACCCAAAGTAAGCGACAAGCCATATTGGGATTTATCGGTGAAGGTTGTTATTCCCATGTTAGTAGCAAAATCAATAAAATTATCCAATCCGTTTAGGGCCAAGACTCTGACAGCTGGAATGTTGTAGGAACTTCCCAGTGCAAATCTTACTTGTGAGAGGCCATGAAATGTTCCATCATAGTTAACCGGACAATAAGCTGCTTGGCCGGAAACAATAAAACAGGTGGGGACATCAGCAAGGGCAGTTGCGGCAGTAATTTTTTCATCTTTTAAAGCCAGAGCATAGTTAAGTGGTTTGATTGACGACCCCGGTTGTCTTTTGGCAAGGATGACGTTCACTTTGCCATCTTCATCTTCAGCAAAATAATCTTTAGAGCCAACCATGGCCAAGATTTCTCCGGTTGACGGTTTGGTCACCAGGGCTGCTCCATTGCCAACTTTTTGTTTTTTGAGTTTTCCAACTTCAGTTGCAACTGCCTCTTGGGCAAAGTTTTGCAAATCAAGATCAAGTGTTGTGGTTACTCGTAATCCTCCTTGTTCAACCAGTCTTTCACCATATTTTTCAGCCAATTGATCCTTTATCCACAAAGCAAAATGGGGAGCGGTTGGAGCTTTTTGTTGGGCAAAGGTTAATTTTTCTGCCTTTGCACGGTCAGCATCCTCTTTTGAAAGATACTTTTCCTCAGTCATGCGGTTTAACACAAATTCTTGTCTCTGTTTTGCCAATTCTGGATGAGCACCAAAGGGAGAATAGGTTGAAGGACGTTGAGGGAGGCCAGCTAAAAATGCAGCCTCTGCAACATTTAAGTCTTTGGCATTTTTGCTAAAATACAACTCGCTTGCTGCCTCAATTCCATAGGCCGTGCCTCCATAGGGAATTTGGTTCAAATAAAACTCTAGTATTTGGTCCTTGGTATAGATAGACTCAACAATCATTGACAGGAAAAACTCCTGGATTTTTCTTTTTGGTGTTCGATCAGGAGAAAGAAGAGAATTTTTAACAAGTTGTTGGGTAATAGTTGAACCACCTTCAAGTTTTCTTTCAAAGACTATTTTATAGGCCGCGCGGGCAATGCCTGCTATTGAGAAACCGTGGTGTTTATAAAAATCTTTGTCTTCTACAGCGATAGTGGCATCTTTGACTGATTTAGGAATTTCATTGATTTTTAAAGGTGTACTTCTTTTGTCAGTATAGATTTCATAGATGAGTTTGCCATTTCTGTCCAACAATTTTGTTGATATGGGTTGTCTGTTGGATATTTGAGTTGGTAGGGGAACTCCCCAGAATAACCAGACAAAGACAACAATAATTGTTCCCCAGTAAAGAATTCTTTTCTTTGGTTTTTCTTGTTTTAAATTGAATTGAGATTTGACGTAACCTAAAAATGCCCGTTTTTGTAGCTTGGCCAGCTTTTCTTCTTCTTGCATCATGTGTCTTTAATTATACACAATAATTTGACTTTGCAGGCAGTAAACATTTAAATATATGTATGGCTAGTTCTAAAAAAAGTTCTTCACAAGTAATTAATTTCCAGACGTTAGTTGTAGTACTGCTAATAATGGTACTAATAGTTACCGGGTTTTATTTTTTGAGTAACTATATAAAAACAACCAATCAAGAGGTTTTTAATGGTGAATATGTCAGTGAAGCTAATGTAGATCTGTTGACTACAAAACTCCCCGCCCAATTTCCGTCAGATTTCCCAATTCCACCGTCTTCTGTCTTGGTTTCTTCTTGGTTAAATGAAGACAAGGAAAATTTGGGCGTGTCAGTTATTTGGATAAGTAGCGAAACGTTTGAAAGTTTGG
>JBBTWO010000025.1:10523-21681 GCA_038062745.1 Patescibacteria group bacterium
ATTTCTATAAATCTCAACTCGCAGAAAATGGCTATACAATTTTAACCGAATTTAATAATAAGCCTTCCTATACAATTTCATTTTCAAAAGGGAAATTGGAAGGCTATGTTGGAATTGCCCAAGCCGACAAAACCACCATTTCTATAACTATTGGGGTAAACAAATAAATGAATAATTTAGAACAAAAACCATGGTGGAATTATTTAGAAGAGGACGTCAGAGAATTAATAGCAGAATCTTTTCTTTTACTGGATATTTTTCAAAATAGAAGCCAAGAAGGCCAAGACATTAATAAATTTCATGATTATTCTTTCGTAGTTTTCCCTGCCGCGAAAGCATATGAAGGTTTTTTGAAAAAATTGTTCTTTAACCTCAATTTTATTTTCCGAGATGACTATTATGGTTCACGGTTTAGAATTGGAAAAGCCTTGAACCCAAGTTTGGAGGAAAAATACAGAAGCGAGAGTGTATATGACAAATTGGTCGACTACACCTCCGATGTTAAGGTTGCAGACTTGCTTTGGGTAACTTGGAAAGATTCCAGAAATATGCTTTTCCATTGGTTTCCTGACGAGAAAAGAGCAATCACCCTTGAAGAGGCCAAGATAAAGTTAGATGAAATTATTATTGCAGTTGAAGCAGCCATTAAAGGATGTAAAATTAATCTAACCAATTAATAAGTTTTTGGTGATTTTTAAATATGCCCAAGACAAAAAATATTTCAGAAGTTTCCATTCACTATGTTGTTGCCTATTTTGCCTATCTTTTTATAGGTTGGGGTTTTTACAGGCTGCTGTTCCAATTTCCTGAAGAAGTAGAGGAGGGAATAATAAAACCAATTGTTTGGTTACTTCCCCTGTTTGCCATTGTTTTTCAAAAAGAAAAACAAAATCTTGCCAGCTTGGGGATAACTTTCAAGAATTTGTTTCCATCTATTTATATGGCACTGGCACTGGGGGCTGTATTTGTAATTGAAGGCCTAATTATTAATTTTTTCAAATATGGGAATTTAAGCTTCAATGCCAACGTTGGGGATAAGCTGATTACTATTTCGCTGCTAATTTCATTTCTGACTGCCATTTCTGAAGAAATCTCCTTTAGAGGTTATATATTTGCCAGACTGGCAATGTTTTTTAATAATGAAATATTGGCTAATTTAATATCGACCTGTCTTTGGACTTTGATTCATGTTCCAATAACCATCTTTGTCCTCAAAACCGATATGCCCACAAGCATTGTATATTTGTCTTTGGTGTTTATATTTGGACTTGGTTCAAGCTTTATTTTTGCCAGGAGTAAAAATATCGCCTCCTCAGTCTTCTTGCATATTTTGTGGCAGTGGCCAATAATATTGTTTAGATAGTGTGAAAAAGGCTTCGCACCTACTTTGGGTTGACCTTAAGTGATATATTTAGTACTATTACTTTTGCCCCATGTACAAAAGAGTATTAGGATTGGTAACACCGTTAGCAATAGCTGGCCTAATTTTAGTTGTTTCTATATTCTCTTCATCACAGGTGGAATACGTTTTTGGACGATCTTCCACTCCAACCCCAATCTTTGGGGAAAAAGTTAATGTTGAATATCAACTTCCGTATGCGGGAAAGGTGGAACCAGACAGTGTTTTTTGGCCACTTAAAGCCTTAAGAGATAAGGTTTGGATTTTTGTAAGTGTTGATCCAATCAAAAAATCTGAGGTTTTACTTTTGTTGGCAAATAAGAGAATTATCTTTGCCAAGAATCTAATGGAAGAGGACAATTCTGAATTGTCAGTCTCAACTCTCACAAAGTCCGAGAAATATTTAGAGCAGGCAGTGGCTCAAGAGAAGATTGGCCGAGAAAAGGGCAGTACAAAGAGCTTGCTGCTGGAATTGGCATTGTCTACTTTGAAGCACAGACAACTATTAGAAGAGATTTTGGTCTCTGCTCCTGAAGACGCAAAACCCGTTATAGTAAAAACAATTGATACTAATAAAAGGATTCACAATGACATTAATGTCTCCCTCAACTCCCTTGGAATTGATGCTCCTGACAATCCATTTAATGATTAATTAGTTAAGTATTGTAGGGATTTTTTTACTCTAGCAAAGTGGTTCAAATAAAAAGTATCTTAAGTTTTGCGAGAATGACTTCTAATATTTCCTTAAAAACTGCGCTTAATGATAATTTGTCGAAGCTAATGTGTGCTTGTGGGCGTGCATTTTGACATAGTTTTTAGTAGTTGACGATGTCAGATGTAGTGTTGCATTATGTTTTCACACACTAATGATAGTGTTTTTACATTTCATATGTGAAATGTTAAATTTAAGAATATGAAATGTCCATTTTGTGCAAGTGATGAGAGCCAAGTACTCGAATCAAGAGTTGTCGAAGATGGACAACAAATTAGAAGAAGACGTGAATGTGTTAAGTGTAGTAAAAGATTTACGACTTACGAAGCCGTTAGGAACAATGCGCTTTGGGTGATCAAAAAAGATGGCAGACGGGAGTCTTTTGATCGAGAGAAATTGAAACGGGGGATTTTAAGGTCGATTCAAAAGCGGCCGGTATCGCTTGAGTATGTAGAAGAAATAGTAAGTGAAGTAGAGCGAGAACTGTTGAGGAAAGAACATGAAGAAGTTTCCTCAAAAGTTATTGGCAATGCAGTTTTGAAGAGGTTAAAAAAAGTTGATCGAGTAGCTTGGCTAAGATTCGCAAGCATTTATTTAGAGTTTGAAGACTTACGAGATTTTGAAAAGTTAATAAATAAGGCATCTTCTACGGAAGATACACTTAGTAATGAAGATAATTAAAAACATGCAAACATCACAATTAATAACTAAGACAGTCAAAACAAATAAAAAGAGCAACGGTCACCTTGACCCAAAAAAGGTTAATTGGGATCAACTGGCATATACTGAAATGGTAGATCTAGTGACGAAACTTGCCGGACCAAGACCCCAACTACCTGCTACCTTGCCAAGAAATGAATGGACTTCCCAAGCCGTCCGCGTGCTCCAAGAAAGATATTTCTTAAAAGATGAAAATGGAGAAGTATTGGAAGATACAGCTTCAATGTGTTGGCGGGTTGCTTGGGAATTGGCCAGAGCTGAAGTAAAGTACGGCAGAACTCGTGACCAAATAATTGACCAGGCCAAAGAATACTATAGCTTGATGATTAAGCGCTGGTTTTTGCCGAATTCACCAACTTTGATGAACGCTGGCAAAGGAAATGGACTTCAATATAGTGCTTGTTATGTTTTACCTATTGAGGACTCTCTTCCCGGAATTTTTGATGGTATTAAATATCAAGCGATTGTTCATCAAAGTGGTGGCGGAACTGGATTTTCTTTTTCAAGATTAAGACCTGCAGGGTCTCGCGTTAAATCAACTCGCGGAGTGGCTTCAGGACCGGTGTCGTTTATGAGGATCTACAATGAAGCAACTCAACAAATTAAACAAGGTGGCATGAGAAGAGGAGCTAATATGGGAATCTTGCGAGTGGATCACCCGGATGTTTTGGAGTTTATTCATGCCAAAGACGACGGAGTTGGAATTACTAACTTTAATATTTCAGTAACCGTTACTGATAAATTCATGGAAGCGCTGGCTAAAAACGAAGACTATGAACTTATTGCTCCTCACAACGGTGAAGTAGTTGGAAAGTTATCTGCCAAAATGGTGTGGGATGAAATTGCCAAGGGAGCCCACAAAACGGGTGATCCTGGGGTAATTTTCATTGATCGGATTAATCAAGGACCAGGAAATCCTATTAGAAAGCCAGGTTGGTTGGTTGAAAGTACTAACCCTTGTGTTACTGGTGACACTTTAGTTGAAACCGATACTGGACCAGTATCAATAGAGGAATTGGCAAAAATAGGGATGGCGAATATATTAGTAGATAAAAGATTAGGAGACAAAAAAGTTTACACTGCAACTAAGATTTTCGAAAATGGAACAAAAGAAGTATATAAATTAACCACCCGAAAAGGTTATGAAATAAAATTGACAAAAGACCATAGGCTAATGACCCCAAACGGGTGGGTAGAAGTCCAGAACTTAAAAGACGGTGATAGTCTTCTAATATCTGATAATGATGTTCAACAAGATAAGTTCTCTTCTTTAGATATAGTTGGAAATGAACTAGTTTATGATCTGACAGAACCCATTACCCACTCTTTCATTGCAAATAAATTTATTTCTCACAATTGTGGTGAGCAAGAATTATATCCATTTGATGCATGTAATCTCGGAAGTATCTTCTTAACGTATTATGTAAAAGACGGGGATGTGGACTGGGAAAAACTAAAATATACCATTCATACAACCGTGAGACTTCTCGACTCAGTCATTGAAATGAATCCATTTCCACTTCCACAGATTGCCGACACTGTGAAACAAATCAGAAGAATTGGTCTTGGTGTTGGTGGGTGGGCAGATATGCTTGTTCAATTAGGTATTCCTTATGACTCAGATCAAGCATTGGAATTGGCAGAGAAAGTAATGAAATTTATAAAAGAAGAAGGCCATAAAGCAAGTCAGAATCTTGGCAAAGAGAGAGGACCATTTCCACTTTACAAAGATAGCATTTATAAAAATAAACCAATGAGGAACTGTACGGTTACTACAATTGCCCCAACTGGGTCAATTGGAATTTTGGCTGGTGCTTCTGGAGGAGTTGAACCAAAATTTGCCATTGCATATCAACATATTGTTAAAAGTGAAAATAGAACTTTAACATTTGTTGATGAGCTGTTTGAACAAACTGCCAAAGAAAAGGGTTTCTGGAGTGAAGAACTGAAAAATAAACTCGCAGAACATGGAACAGTACATGGTATTGCCGAAGTGCCAGAGGATGTTAGAAGAGTTTGGGTCACAGCCCACGAGATTCATCCTGATTGGCACGTAAAGATGCAAGCTGCCTTTCAAAAATATACTGACAATTCAGTAAGTAAAACTATTAATATGCCTAATAGCGCAAGTGTTGAAGATATTCAAAGAGCATATATGTTGGCATGGAAAACTGGCTGTGATGGAATTACAGTATTCCGAGATGGCTGTAAAAATGAACAGGTTTTAAATGTTGGTACCAAAAGCGAAGACAAAAAGAAAGAGGCTGAGAAACTGGAAATGCTGGTGGAACCAATAAAGGAGCGACCACTGCGAGTGACTGGTGCAACTTACAGAGTAGATACACCTGTTGGGATAGCTTTTATTACCATTAATGAAGATGAAGATGGCCATCCGTTGGAATTGTTTGTCAATGTCGGTAAGGCTGGTAGTGACGTAACAGCAATGGCAGAAGCCTTGGGTAGAACTATTTCAACGTCACTAAGGTTCAGAGGCGGCTTGTCAGCAAAAGATAGAGCTGAAGAAATTGCCAGACAATTGGCAGGTATTGGAGGCAGAAGATCAGTAGGCTTTGGTCCAAATAAAATACTTTCTCTTCCAGATGCAATTGCCTATGCATTATCAATTCATTTTGGATTTTTAATTAATGGCTGGAACAAACAAAAAACTCCAGTTCAACAATTAGCAATTGATGGGACAAGTCAGCCAACAGATACGTTAATTGCCGCAAAACCTGCAAAGAAACTTGGTGATATTTGTCCAAAGTGTGGTGAAGCATCGTTCGTTTTTGAAGAAGGTTGCAAGAAATGTTACTCCTGTGGCCATTCTGAGTGCTGACAAATGTGATATATTTCTTCTAAAATATGTCTGTATATACAAAAACTGGAGATAAAGGAGAAACAGGGCTGGTAAGTTCTGATCCCAACAAACCCATTAGAATTTCAAAATCATCAGCGAAAATTGAGGTGATTGGGTCAATTGATGAGTTAAACAGTGTTTTAGGTATTTTAGTTTCAAATTCAGAGGATCAGGAGCTGTGTTTAATCTTAAAAGACATTCAAGCAAATCTATTTACAATTGGAGCTATCATTGCTGGATCTAAATTAGAATTTTCATCTGACAATACTAAACACCTGGAAAAACTACTGGATAAATGGGAGGGAAGCTTACCTGTATTAAAGAATTTTATTCTCCCTGGTGGTTCACAAGAAGCTGCTTGGAGCTTTTTTGCACGAGCCGTTACCAGACGAGCAGAGAGGAATTTGGTTGCATTATCTAAAAAAGAAAACATTAATCCAGAAATTTTGAAATACATCAACAGGCTTTCTGATCTTTTGTTTATTTTGGGAAGAAAAATAAACAACTCTCAAGGAGTTGGTGAGATTAAATGGGCTCCTCTCAAATCTCCCCAAAAATGATACAATTTATATATGCTTACTGAGAGAGAAAAGACTGGGAATGGCGCGCCTGATGCTATCCAAGAGGTGGCTACTGATATTAGTTTGCCTGCCAACTTAGAAAGAAGAGAAGGGGTACAGTCTATCCCGTCTAATTTTACAGCTCAAGTTCATCAAGGTAACCAGCCTCTAATTACAAACCAAAATACTCCAGTAACGGTGACTATCCCTGCAGATCAAGCAACACTTGTTCAGAATGTTAAAAAGGGCAATATTGTTGACGCTGCAACCTGGTTTTTTGCTTTTTGGCTTAGAGCTTTGAAGAAAGCAATTCATATGGGAGCCAATATTGTTGTCAAGCCAACAAATCAATAAAGACAAAATGTATCAAGACTCAGCGATAACTAACATCAATATAGTGCCAATTTTAATTGGCCTTATTTTGTTGGGTTTTTTGGCTGTTGTCTTGGCACTCCTTGGCTATATTGGTTTTGTGTTTTTTAAACACAGACAAAGAGAAGATAGATCTATTGATTCTGTTCTGCTTCAAGTCGCAGTCCAGCGCTCCAATGAAATAAAAATTGATGCCATGGAGCAAATATTTTCTGTTCTGTCTTCATTTAAAAAAGGAGGGTGGAAACAAAAATTTGATATCCAACCAACTATTTCATTTGAACTGGTGGCTCAAAAAGAAGACATCAGGTTTTATGTTTGGGTACCGAAAAAATATCAAGATCTAATTGAGAAAACCATCCATGGAGCATACCCCGATGCCATGATTTTAGTTGTTCCTGAATACAACATTTTTACAGAAGAAGGGAAAGTTGCTTATAAATCACTTCAGTTAAAGAAAGATAACCTTTATCCAATAAGACTTTACAAAGATATGCCTATTGACCCCCTGTCTGCAATTACTTCAGCACTGGCTAAAATGGGAGACAATGAAGCAGCAGCAATCCAAATTGTTTTGTCCCCCACAGACATTCCTTGGCAAAAAAATGGCAGAGATTATATCTCCAGTACTAAAAAGAGTGAGTCTGATCCTGAGAAAGCTAAATTTTCAACTCCTGCCAAATCTTTGGAATCAGTTGAAAATAAGATTGCCAAACCAGGTTTTGAAACTTCAATTCGGATTGTTGTTGTTTCCAATAGTGAAGATGTTGCTAAGGCACATCTAACAAATATTTCTGCTTCTTTTGAGCAATTCAATGGGGAATTGAATGGCTTAGGTGGCAGGACAGTTAAGAATAAGGGCGCGTTTATTGAAGATTTCCTATACAGATATCAGCCAATGTTTCATTTGAATAAAAATAGGCCTTCTGTTTTAAATATTGAAGAACTGTCAACTATTTTTCATTTTCCAAATAAGCAAATAACCACCCCGCACATTTTTTGGTTGAATGCCAAAAGTGCTCCTGCACCTGCTGAAATACCCAATGAAGGGTTATTCCTAGGAAGAAGTGATTATCGAGGTATCTCTCGCCCGGTGTATATTTCTGAGGCAGACCGTTTGCGCCATATGTACATTATCGGTAAAACAGGAACTGGTAAAACTAACCTTTTAATAGACATGATGATGCAGGACATTAGAGCAGGGAAAGGCTTGTGCTTTATTGATCCACATGGAGATGCTGCTGAGCAAATGCTAGAAATGATTCCACCAGACAGAGCTGAAGACGTTATTTATTTTGACCCTTCAGATACGGAAAGACCAATTGCCATGAATTTATTGGAAGCGAAGACTGAAGATCAGAAACACTTTGTGGCAACTTCGATTATTAATCTTATGTACAAGCTGTTTGACCCTTATAAAACTGGTATTGTTGGTCCTAGATTTGAACACGGAGTTAGAAATGCAATTCTAACTGCCTTAGCAATTCCCGGAAGTACCTTTATTGAGGTTATGAAACTTCTACAAAATCCCGGTGGTCCATATTTACAGAAGTATCTAGACGCCTTAGATGACATGATGGTCAAAGAATATTGGACAGAGCAGATTGCTCATACTTCAGAATTCCACAAATCAGAAACACTTGATTACACAGTTTCTAAGTTTGGAAGATTTGTTACCAACAAAATGGTTCGAAATATCATAGGCCAGACTCAATCATCTTTTGACTTTAGACAAGTAATGGATGACGGAAAGATTTTAATTGTTAATCTTGGTAAGGGAAAGTTGGGAGAGGAGAATTCAAACTTTTTGGGACTTTTGCTTGTACCAAGAATATTAATGGCTGCCATGAGTAGACAAGATATCCCTGAAGAACAAAGACGCGATTTCTATTTGTATGTAGATGAGTTCCAAAACTTTGCTACGCCTGATTTTGCGGTCATTCTTTCAGAAGCAAGAAAGTATAGACTTGCTCTAACTGTTGCCAATCAGTTTGTTGGCCAAATTGAAGAGGAAGTTAAAAACGCAATTTTTGGTAATGTGGGCACAATCATGAGCTATCGTGTTGGCGTAACTGATGCAAATTATTTGGCTCACGAATTTGCACCGGTATTTTCTGAAGATGACTTGTTAAATATCGAAAAATACCATGTGTACATTAAGACTATTGTTAGAAATGAGCCGGTTCCACCATTCTCAATGGATGTAACCAAAGACTTAGAAGCTGAGAAGAAGTTGAGAAATCCAAGGGTGGCAGAAATAATCAGAGAAATGAGCAGATTAAAATATGGAAGAGATGCAAGACTGGTGGATGCTGAAATCTCCAGAAGAAGTGGATATTAAAAACAAAAAGAGTATACTTGCTTTTGCCATGACTGCAGAGTTTAAATGTGGAAGGTGTTTCCGGCAAATGCAGGAAGACTCCAATGGTGCATTTTACAAATGTACAGGTGGAAGGTGGTTTTTGAGGCACCCACTATATATGCTGAGTAAGCGGTTGGCTCAAGCTGAAAATGGTAAATTGGAACGTGGTGAGACTCCTGTTTATTTTACTCCTGGTTTTTCTAAAGAAACCAAATGATCTGATATAATAACCTGTATTGAACGGGCCTGTCATTCAACGGTTAGGACGGGTTTCTTATAGCAAATTGTGGACTTGGGTCATTCGTTCAGTGGCTAGGACGGGACTCTTATAAAGTCCAGATGATGGTTCGATTCCATCATGACCCACAATTTGATATATCTCGCAAAGCGAGTTATAAAGACCAAACGATAGTTCGACTCTTTTCAGGCCCACAAGCCATTTTAACTTGTAGAGATGAGGATTCCTTCTTCGTCTATTACAATTTTTATTTTATCGTTTGAGAGTGGAGTATAACCTTCAACTTCGATACCGGCACCAGTAATGTGACTGTTTTCTAGCACATGTTCGTTGTGAGGCGGATATTGAGAAACAATCTTAATGTTTGGATCATTGGGATCAACTTTTAAAACATGTAATTGCCTTGATAATCTTCTTTGTCTGAATTCATTGAGGTATTGTTTTTGACTTACAACCATACAAAGTCGGCTTTTTTCATTTATGTCAATAAATAATCCACCTGCCGCACCACTTTCCAGATTTGTTCTAAAGGGGTGATATTCAACCTTTTGTCCGCCAGTGTCCAAGTTAAATGCGATACGTTGGAAACTCCCACCGGCTAAGTCGACAAAAAATGAAACACTTTGGGAACCATCTAGATTATTTTCAACAATAGGAACTTCCCCAACCATCAAAACGAATCCAGCTTCTGCAATTTTAGCTAATGATAAATCAGACATCTAAAGCTCCTCTAATTTTTGTTTTTTACCTGCGTCTGTAATTACTGCAAGTTCTAAGTATCTCTCGGTTGTTGATAGTCTTTTATGGCCCACTGCCTGACAAATGGTAACTAGATCCACTCCTCTTTTAAGGTTTTCCACAATGAAAGTAGTTCTTAAATCATTTACTGAGTACTGTGGAATTTCTGCTTTTTGCATATATCTGTCGATTGCGGCTCGAATGTTTCTAACGGCCAATGGTTTTCCGTTTTTACTTACAAACACATATGGAGAGTCAGTATTTGGGCGTAGGGAAAGATAATTATTGAGAGCACTTTTGGCCGGGCCATTAAAAGGAATGGTTCTTTCAGGTTGGGTGGCATATTTCTCAATGGTTACGGAATCTGTCTTTATATTTTCGTTTTTAAGCCCTGCCACTTCTGAAATTCGCATACCAGTTTGCAGTATAAGTTCTACAATTGCAGCAATTCGATTGTCTGTTTTTACTACATCTCGTAAAGCTCGGTACTCCAGGGGAGATAAAAACTTTGGTGCTGAAGAATCAATTTGAGGGTGAGTTACATCCTTTGAAGGATCAAAGTTTGCCAATCCCTCAGATGTAAGCCACCTGAAAAATGTTTTTACGGCATTTAATTTTCTGGATGCTGATTTAGGGGTGTATTTTTGATTCAAAAGGGCATCACGGAAAGATTCAATGTCATCGTGGCGAATGTCATCTCCTAAAACTTTATTTCTTTTTTGTAAAAATTCTATAAGCTGTTCAAGATCTGCTCGGTAGGCTAGAATGGTTGAAGGAGATCGGCCTTTATCGTCTAAATCTTGAATGAATTTTGGAAGCAATATTTTTAAAGGTTCTTGCATAATCTTTAGATCATATGATATCACAAAATTGAGGTTAATCAATATTACTACAGGATGAAATGAAACAAAAACAAACAAAGAAAATACGCCTGAATTTAGACTTTTTTTATCAATTGGCAGCGGTAATTGTTGGAATTTTACTCAGTGTTACATTAGTGCGTAATGTACTTATAATTGCATCAGCTAATAAAAAAATACAAAAGACTAAAAACGAAATACTGGAACTTGAACAAAAGAATGAGATTTTAAAAAAACAAATAGAAATTGCTCAAACTGCTGAATTTAAAGAGAAACAAGCAAGAGATAAATTGGGATTTGTAAAGGAAGGAGAAGTGGTGATAGTTCTTCCAGATGAGCA
>JBBTWO010000026.1:0-1672 GCA_038062745.1 Patescibacteria group bacterium
TGTTTTTAAAGAAGAAGATCCGTTTGATCCACCAAACCGTTGGCAAGAAGGAATATTGTCTTGGTTAACAACCCAGTCAGACAGCAGATATCACCCACCAACGGATTATTGTGGAACGGCGAATCCGGTGAATGTTGATTTCCAAAGTCCCAGGGATCAAGACTCAAATTTACCAAATCAATTTACTATTAAAGTTAAAGCAGATTCCACAAGTGAAGTAACACTTCTAACCTTGGAAATAGATGGCGTTAATGTTAGAAGTTTTGATGCTCTCCCCTATTCATACGATGCTGACTTGGAAACTGGAGTACATACAATTGCCGCAGTTGCCAAGGATTCAAATGGCAATCAATCAGACCGTGTAATAACCATCGGAGTTGGAGTTGAATGGAATGCTTCTGCCACCCCGACCCCTTAATTCTTAACCGTTGCCCCAAATTTTTTGTTTACAAGTAATATTAACTTCTCTCGTATTTTCTCAACTTCTTGGTTGGTCAGAGTTTTGTGGTCACTTTGAAATTTAATACTAAAAGTGTAAGCGTCTTGATAAATATCTTTTAGCTGTACTTCTTTTACAAAGGTGACACTCAGTATTTCAGTAATCATAGAACCAATTTTTGTTTCTCCTAATAGATTGAAGGTTATGTCTTCAACTTGTGGAGGATATTTTGGAATTGGATCAAACCCTCTAACTTCGTTTGATACGCTTCTAAGGTTGTCTAAATCAAATTCTGAATATATTTCTGGAACTGGTAATCTAGATTTTAATTCACCAAGATATGTGTTTTTACTTCTAATTACCCATCCTGGATTTGGAAATACTCCCATATCTACCACCGGCTCCTCTAAAACAGATTCTATATTCAATTGCTCGAGCAAAGCCTCAATTACACCTTTTGCTTTTCTGTAATCGTAATTACTAAATGAGATTGCTAATTTCATTTTTTCTTCTGGCAAGTCATTTTTTCTTAGCAGATACACATTTGCTAATTCATAAATAAAGAATGGCTCTTTAATATGTGAATTTTGTTTTATTGCCATTTCATGACTTGAGTGAAGATGAGTTCTTAAGTACTCAGTTTCTTTTCCTAGTGGATTTTTAAGTTTTAAGCCCCTTGATTCTTTTACAGAGACAAGTGAGAGTGTGTAGATCTCAATTCCACCCATACCCATTAATAGATTTCTTATCTTTGACTCAAATCTAAAAGGTGTATTTATTGTTTGCTGAGGCAACTCTCCAGACATTATTTTGTTTGGAATATTGTGATAGCCATATATTCTGGCAACTTCTTCAGTGACATCTTCTGGTATATTAATGTCTTTGGCTCTATAGGATGGAACTGTAACTTCTAAATTATCCCTTTTCCACAACACATCAAACCCTAGAGGTTTTAAAGTATTGGTTATTTCCTGGGTTGTTAATTTAATACCCAACCTATTTTCAATAAAGTTTTTATTTGTGCTTACTTTTTTGCCTTTATAGGAAGAGGGATAAATGTCAAGTATTTCATTTTCAGGTTTTCCATTGGTGTGTTCAACTAATAAATCAATTGCTCGTCTTGTTGCTACTTCTATTAATTCTGGATCAAGGCTTTTTTCGTAAAGAGCTGAAGCTTCACTTCTTTTTGCTAGTGTCATTGAGGTTTTTCGAATGTGAGTTGGTTCGTAAGTT
>JBBTWO010000027.1:0-13590 GCA_038062745.1 Patescibacteria group bacterium
CGAATCCATTAGATACTCTTTGACTTTTTCTCGAGATTCTTCAGCGGCTTGAGCTCCAATCTCTGGGTTTCCCCCAACACCCAAGCCTTTAGTTAATTTTTCCCCAATTTGAAGTTTGGTACTGGCTGGATTATTCAGAAGTACTTGAGCATCAGTGTTAACAACAATAAATTCAACCCCATTTACTTGTCCACTATCTACCATTGAAGCAACAGCATTTCCACCACCACCACCAACACCTATAACTTTTATTTTTGCAATTCTTGCTGAATCTGGTTTAACGAGTGCCATATATTATTTTATTACTATGAAACTATATCAATTTATATATTGTGAGCAGATTCTATCTTGAGTTGCTTGTGCAATCAAGTACTACAATAGCCTAGGCAGAAGATTTAATCAAGGCAGTAGATCTTTAATTGCATCTGTCAATTTTCCAAAGATACTGCCGCCTGGTAATTTTAACTTCTTTGAAAATCCTGGCAACGAGGAAGATTGCTGAAAGGATCCCCTTTGTGAACCATAAAGAATAAGGCCCACAGAAGTTGCAAATGCTGGTGTCATAATGTCATCAATTAACCCGGTTACTTTTTGAGGCATACCAATTCTCACAGGCAGTGACAACATTCTTTTAGCTGATTCTTCAACAGCAACGGTTAGTGCTCCACCACCGGTAATGATTGCACCTGAAGGAATTCTGTTTATTAAGTTCTTTTTTTCAATATCAAGTCTGACCATGGTAAAGATTTCATTTAAACGGGGTCTAATGATACCTTCAATTAAAGTTCTCTTGGATACCTTTTTATTCTCTCCTGCTCCCAAGTCGGCAATATCAATAGTATCGTTTTTGTTTTCCTCTTTGTTTTGTTTTTTGTCAGACAAAGCTAATTTAATTTTTTCTGCCGAATCAAGCGAAACTCGCAATCCAATAGCCAAATCATTGGTTACATTCTTGGCACCAATTGGCAAGGTAGCTGAATACACCAATGCCCCATCAACAAAAACAGCAATTGAGGTTGTTCCACCCCCGATATCTATTAATACACAGCCCAGTTCTTTTTCAGTATCAGACAAAACCGAAAAACTGGAAGCAAGTCCTGAGAAAACCAATTCTTGAATTTGAATACCAACTTCATTAACACTTTTGGTTAAGTTTTTTAAAGCTGCTGAAGAAGCGGTAACTAAATGGGTTTCAACTTCAAGTCTAACCCCACTCATCCCTACTGGATCTTTAATGCCAGTTTCACCATCAACCATAAATTGGCGAGGGATAACGTGAATTATTTCGCGGGAAGTTGGGAGTGAAACGGCCTTTGCAGCATCAATAACGCGATCAACATCATCAGAACTAATTTCTCCGTGCGGATCTGAAACTGCCACCACACCTGTAGAGTTGAGTGATTCAATATGTCCCCCACCAACGGAAACAAATGCTGCATCCAAGTTATATCCAGCCATGCGCTCGGCCGCTTCAACAGCTTGAATAGTTGCATCAACTGCTTCTTCAATATCAACTATTTGACCCTTCTTTACCCCCTTGGAAGGAACTTGAGAAGCACCAACAATACTTACTGAGGTGTCCAGGGTTGCCAAATCTGTGGAAACTTGAGCTATTAGGGTGGCTATCTTAGCAGAACCAATGTCTACTGCTGCTACTAACTTACTTTTTGAATTCATATATTTTAAAACTACTACTAAACTACATCAAAATTAATCATTACTCAAGAACAAGAATAGAGATGCCATGCCTTACCTAAGTACTGGATTTTTATATCGCAGATCTATTATAGCAAAATCTCTATTCAACCGCGAAAGTATTATTTGCAATGATCCAAATAAAACATCACTATTGCCAAGTGTTGGGAAAATTATTGTTTTACCACTTGAAAGTACAAAAGAAAATTGATTTTCGGTCATTGTAGCTTCATTTACATTGTAAACAAGATAAATTTTATTCATGGCATTGCTTACAAACACGAATTCAGCACTCATTTTTTGATTAACTGAAAAGTTGGGATCAAAACCACTAACATGAATTACTGGTAAATTGTTTTGGTCGACAATTGCCAAAACAACCCCTTGTTTATCTAATAAATAGAATTTACCTTCATAGTCAATGGCAACAATTGCTTTTGATTCAATTACTTCTACTAAAAATTTGGCCGGAAACATAAATCTAATCGAAAACTGACTGACATCTTTGCTGTCTGCCAAAGTCTTGGTAATGTTTTTTTTGGCCAGCAAATAAGAAGTGTTTTTGTTGCTAATCAATGAACTTTCAAGCTGGCTACTACATGGTCCATATTGGCTTTTGCATTCAATGTCTTTTATTTTAAAAACTCTTGGGAATACGAAAAATAAAACTGTGAGAAGTATAATGGGAATAAGCAGAAGTAATTTCTTCATGTTTTTGCTTTACAACTCTCCCTCAATTAAGTCCACTAGTTTGGCTGAAGCAAATTTATCCAGATCATATTCACTAGTATCTGCAGTGTTTACTATAGTCTGCCAATTGTTCTGAATATCTTTAATGCTTTCCAGTAAGAATTCTGCAGTTAAATCATCTTGGTCAATAAGTTTCACTAAGCCCGTTTTTTGCGCTCTTTGGGCATTCTTTCTTTGTTCGTCTCCTATGGACCAAGATAGAGGAATTAAAATTGCTGGAGTATGACTGGCAACTATGTCTGAAACCGTATTGGCTCCTGCTCTGGAGACAATAATATCTGCCTGTTCAAAATTTTGCACAAACTGTTTTGGATTAACATAGCCAACTACTATATATTTATTTTTCAAGTTCTGGGGTAAATCTTCTTTTCTATCCAAAAAGAACTTCAAATTATTCTCCCCTGTTTGATGAATTACCACAAACTCAGACAGAAGAGTTTCCAGAAGTCTATTTGTTGTTGCATTAATGATTTGAGCTCCAGACGATCCCCCAGTAATAAAGATAGTAACAGGGTTACCAATTTTGGTCTTTTTGCTTATCTGGAAAAATTGAGAAATTTGAGGGTTCCCTATTAGACTAGTTTTTTGTTTGGGAAAAAACTCCAAACTTTCTTGTCTTGCCACTGCTATTTTTTTAGCAAATGGAGATGAGAGTTTATTTGCCAGTCCTGCCCCAACTATCTGTTCTTGTAGAATAATTGGTTTACCAAGTAGCCAAGTAGCAAAGACTACCGGTAAGGCTGCAAACCCTCCAAAAGAAACTGTAATGTCAGGCTTTATTTTAAATATTTGCCAAAATGCATGGACAAAGCCAAAGGGGATTTTGACATATGCTTTGAGTAGTGTAATGAAATTACCTCTGCGTAAAGCTTTTCCAGCAACAATTTTTTTAATTGTTACTCCGTATTCATTAAGCGTCTTTTCAGCAGCAGTAGCTGTTTTAGAAGTTTCCATAGCAGAAGTTGGACCAACCCAGTAGAGTTGCCAGTCTTTGTTTCTTTTGGCTATTTCTTCAACCGTTCCCAAAGCTGGAGTGGCTGCATGACCACCTGTCAAAACTACTCTTTTAGGCTTGATTTCCATATACTGTTATGTTATTATAACAGTATCACGATGACTGGATAGGCCTAAGGTTTCGACCGAACGCCGATGCCAGTCTTTTTTGTTTCCAAACTTTCTCTGAGTTGGTCAACTCTAACAATATAGGAAGAGTATGGCTTAAAAAGTTTGGAGTAATGTTTATTAGGAGTCATCAAATGTAATAACTTATTTTTATTAACTAAATATTCAACTAAACAAAAGAAATCTCCATCTCCAGAAACAATTATAGCCCTGTCATACTTTTTAAATTCAATCATTGTGTGTAGTACTAACTCGGCATCTACGTTTCCTTTTACTGTCTTATCTGGCAGTTCCATGGTTGGCTTAAGTACAACTATATATCCCATTTTCTGAAGTTTGTGATAAAGAGATTCATTTCCAGGTTTATAACCTACAAACGCGAAAGCATGGGTGACATTGTATTTATTTTTTAAGTATTGTCTGAACTTGGACCAATCCAATTTCCAACCTTGAGATCTAACACCTAAATGTAAGTTTTGACTGTCAATGAATACGTAAGTTCTAGTTGTCATACAATCATATTAGACCTAATAACTACCGAAGTCAATAATTATTTTATAATCAATGAGCAATTAATGTTGATATAATATCTTTAGAATCTAATGAGGTGTTATCTTAATTGAAGGTGCCCTCGTTTTCTAAATTTATCAGATACAAAGCTAGCGGATATTGAAAGATGTCCGCTTTTTTGTTACTTCGAATATTTTGAAATATTAAGAACAATACCAAGTGCTGAAAGCATGGCAATAAGACTGGTTCCTCCATATGAAATCAATGGCAGAGGAATTCCTGTTAATGGTACTAATGCTACATTTGAGCCAATATTGAAAAACATTTGAGCTGCAACCCAAGCCGCAATTCCGGTTACAAAGACAGTACAAAATTCATCTGGAGCTTTGTTGGCAATTTTGATTATTCGTAAAATAAAATAAGCATAAATAACAATCAAAACAAAAGAACCAACAAAACCAATCTCTTCTGCGATAATTGCAAAAATTGAATCAGTCGCGGTTTCTGGTAGAAACAAATATTTTTGTCTTGATTGCCCTAGTCCTACTCCAAACATACCCCCAGAACCAACAGCAATAAGGATTTGCCTAATATGATATGCAGCAGTGCTTGCTTGATCACTAGTTTTACCAATTGGATCAAAAATACTATTTACAAAAGTAAACAATCTTTCTCTTCTATAAGCAGAAATAAAAATTAGCAAAGTTCCCAACAATCCCCCACCTGCCAAAATTGCAGTCATATACAAAAGTGGAATACCAGCTAAAAATAATTGTGTAATACCAATTGTTGTTACAACAATTGTTGTTCCCAAATCTGGCTGCAGCATAATTAGGCCAATTAAAATTCCAAGAGTTAACAAGTACCACCAATATGGAGATTTTCTTGCATATAAATAGGCAAAGAATAGGCTCAGCGAAATTTTAACAAATTCCGAAGGTTGGAAATTAAACCCACCAATAACTATCCACCGCCTTGCTCCTAAAAGTTTTGAGCCAACGCCAGGAAGTAAAACTACTATTAATGACACAACACTGACAGCAAAGATAACCGGAGCCAACTTTTTCCAGACTGAATAATGAATGTTTGAAAGAATAATTAGACCAATAAAACCAATTACTGCAGAAATTGCTTGCTGTTTTACAAAGTAGAAACTATTTCCAAAACTTGACAGTGCCAATGGGGCTGAAGCATCAGCGATAGCCACAAGTCCTAAAACAGTTAAACCTAAAGTAAGAAAGAATAAAAGCTTGTCAGTTCTTTTTGAAGAACCTGAGTGTTCGTGAAGTTTCTGTCTTTGTCTTTTTCTTTCCACACTATATTGTAGCAAGCCAAAGTCCAAAAATAGCAAGGATTATTCCTGCCAACCAAGCTCTCATAACAATCTTTGGTTCTTCCCAACCAATTGCCAAAAAGGTGTGATGAATTGGAGCAATTGGAAAAATAGGCCTCTTAAGAATTTTCCAACCAAGTATTTGAATAGCAGAAGAAAAAGCTTCGACAACAAATATTCCGCCAATCATAAACAAAGCAGTCACATTACCAACCAAGAGTCCGATTACAGCAATTGTTGCACCAAATGACAAAGCACCAGCATCTCCCAGGAATATACGAGCCGGGTGAATATTAAAATACAAGAAAGCAATTATTGCACCAATCCAAACTGCAATAAATATAAATAATGGTGTATCAAGATGGCTTGCAGCTATAACAATATAGGCAAACAAATAAATCATCAAAAGGCCTGAAGCCAATCCATCGAGTCCATCCGTGAAGTTAAACGCATTAGTAAAGAAAACAATAACGAAAGCAGCAAACGGAATATAAAGAACGCCTAGGTCTATAACAGAATTAAAAACTGGTATGTGGAGTATGTGAATACCTAACTTTGCATATAACCACCAACCAATAAATAGAGACAAAATACATTGTAGTACAAATTTATGACCTCTAGTCAAACCAAAAATTGACCCTATAGTTCCAGGCCTAGGTTTCCCAAATATTTTAAGCCAATCATCTAAGAGCCCCAAAACTCCAAACAATAAAAAGGTTAAAAATATTACTATCAGTTCATTAGTAAGAGGGTACGCAGAATGTACGTATACACCTAATTTAGAAACTAAGGGGAAAATTATTCCAAAGATTGTTGTAGTTGAAACAATAAGTAATATCCCCCCACCAACTGGTGTTCCTGCCTTCTTATCATGAAGCTTATCAAAAAGTGATTTTCTTGTTCTCATGTCTCCTTCTTTTCGCCTTAATAATTTAAATTTATAAAGTAAATCGATAAAAGGAACGACAAGGGAAGAATTCACAAGAAAGGAGAACAGTATCAAGCCCAAAGATAGAGGTAGTACATTGGAAAACTCCATGTGTTCAAATTATAGCATTTGCATAAACTACTATTAAAGTCGTCTCAGTTTCTTGCGTATACTCTCAAAAATATAGGTAGACCAATATAACGAGGATAACGGCAAATCTTGGGCATGAAGCCAGTCTATCTGTTCTCCACCAAACCCCTTTTTGAAGAGACTGACCCCTGCAAATCGATGTTTTGGATTGTCATTTGGTGCAACTCCCCAAAAATTGTAATGGGTACAACCTCTCTTTTTCGCTTCTTGAATGACACGCCATTGAAGAAAATAAGAAAATGGAATTTTAGTGTTTCCACTTACAGACCCACTATGGTGATAGTAACCAATATGTCCATAAAAAACTATAATTGTTGCAGCTAGGATTTCATTCCCTTTTTTTACATAAAAAAGTCCACCTTGGTCATCGTCTGCAAATTTTTCAATTTCATGCTTAAAGAGTTTTTCTGAAAATCCAATAAATTTATGTCTTTTTGCCGTTTCATCTTGGAGTTTAGCTAAAATGGGAGAGTCATTTGGACTTTTAGAAAACTCAAATTCCAGACTTTCATTTAAACTCTTTTTAATTAAATATCTGGTTGTCTTCCTCATTTCCTTTAATATTTCTTCCTCACTTTTACTGATATCTAATATCCAAGTATTTTCTGCATGTAGGTGCATTGGTGCGGAAACAAAACCAAATTTTGAAAATAACTTCTTGTTCTGGTCTGTGTCTAATAATTCTGGGCGGACTCTAATAAACCAGACTTTCTCTTGCTTTCCTAATTCTTTTATTGATTTAATACAAAAGCTAACAAGAGATTTATTGTTCCAATCAATTATCGGACCACCTGGAACTAAAAAGTGAGAACCTCTTTTTGCATTTTGTTTAATAAGTAAAACAACTCCAACTAATTTACTGCTTTCATAAAACCCCAAACGAATTATTTTTGACCCAAGTTCATTATTTATTTCACCCCAATTCCAAGAATGCAAAAAAGATTGAGGTTTGTTTTTTAAAACAAACTTTTCCCAAGCATCTTTATTAGTAATTTTTTTTACTGTAAATTTTTTAGCCATTGTTTGATTGAATAAATTATAAGGTTAGTTTCTCTAACACTTAATAATGGGTAAGTTGGCAGATTAATCGTATGTTTAGCATAATACTCTGCCTTTGGACAACTTCCTTTTTTATAATGAAAATCAGACATGTTAATTCCTGGCTCCAATACATCTTTGTACCATTTTCCGACTAATATCTTTTTAGACTTCAAATATCTAAACAAATCATATGCTTTAGGATGAGAAATTGGAAATCTTAACCAGATAGCATTGTTGTTTCGAACAATTTTTAAATTAGTAGTTCCTAATTCAGAAATATATAGATCTGAAATATGTTTTCTATGTTGATTAAACTTATTTAACTTATGAAGCTGGTTTCTTGCTAATATTGCTAACGCCCCTGACATCTTGGCTGGAAAAATATCAACTTCTTTAGAATACATTTCCTCTCGATAAACTGGTTTGGATAATAATCCAAGTTTAAGAAACAAAAACAATATTAGCTTTCCAACACCTGAGTTGTAAGTCGGCAATATAAAGCTAAAAGCAATGGGGTGGAATAATTGTTGAAAAGTCCAAAACTTACCATTTAAATTTAAATTTGCTCTGATTTTTCGCATTTTCTCAAACAATTCATTATTTGAAGTTATTGCCATACCCCCAAATACAGAAGATATAATTTTGTCTCTACCAAAACTAAAGAAAGCTGCATCTCCAAACGTTCCTACATATTTGTTATTTATTTTTACACCTAATGAATGTGCACAATCTTCGATTAAATATAATCCTTCTTTTTCAACTACTCCTCTAATTTTTTCAATATCTGCTGGTATGCCAAATGTATGTTGGATGATTACAGCCTTAGTCATTTTTGTAATTTTCTTTTTCAAATCATCAACATCCATATTATATGAATCATCAATATCTACATATACAGGGGTAGCACCTAACCACAGAATTGAATTTGGAACTGCTACACAACTAAAGGCTTGTATTATGACCTCATCACCGCTTTTTATTCCCATAGCCTTTAGAATTAAATATTCAGCACTCCTACCACTGTTAACAGCAAGTACGTTATCGTTTCCAATCACTTTAGCAAAATCTGATTCAAATTTTTTAACTTCTTGATTGTCATTCCATTTCCATGGCATAAAAATGGTTTTTAGGGCTAGCATGATATCATCAATTTCTGCATTAGGAGATAACGAAATAGCAATTGGTCTTCTCATATATTTATATTATCAAGATATTTTCTAATAAAAACGGGGACTCTTCCTTCTAATAACACCATACCTTCACTTGATAAAGTACTTTTTATTTCTTGGTTGATTTGCTTAGAATCTTTACTATAGGTAATTGCGCCTTTATTATCATACCCCAAACTTAGGGATTGGAAATTGTCTTTATCGGTTACTATAATTTTTTGAACTCGCCCTTTCATTTTTTGACCTAAATCAAAATGTATTTTTTTAGATTCAGAACCAAGTTCAATAATACCAGGTGTTATAAGTAGTTTAGTTTTATTTTTATAGCTGTCCAAATAGTCGATAGCTGATTCAAAACTTTTAGGTGAAGAATTATAGGAATCATCTACAACAACACCTTTAATAAATTTTTCTACTTTCATATTTCCTTTTGGCAATTCAACATTTTTCATTCCCTGGGATATATCATTCCAATCTAAATTAAGACAACGAGCTACCAATATGGCGGCTGTTAAATTCTCTATTAAATTAATCATCGAAAATGATGCAGTGAAGTTCTTTCTTTTCTCCTCAATACTTACTTCAAATGTAATTTCATTATCTTTTTTTGATTTAATCACAGAAACAATGTCTGAGTCATTACTTTTTTGAGTTTCCTTCAATGAATATCCTAACACCTTTAAAGTCTTTTTGTCATTCTTTGTTTTCTCTCCAAGCTTTACACATCGAGAATTTGAATAATTAAATAAAGCTATGCCAGTGTCAGGTAATGATTCAATCAATTCATATTTGGCTTTCTCGATGTTCTCTATACTTCCAAAGAGAGCTAAATGTTGTGGTTCTATCCCCGTTATTACACCGATTGTCGGCTTTACAATGTCGCAGATTGCTTTGATCTCTCCCTTTTTGTAAGCCCCCATTTCTACAACAAAATATTTAGTATTGTTTCTGATGCTTTTAATTACGGCTTTTGCAACTCCAATCTCTGTATTCTCATTTGCAAAAGTCTTGACAGTTTCTCCATGTTTTGAAAGTATTTGCGCAATGAATTCTTTGGTTGTAGTTTTGCCATAACTACCAGTGACACCAATGACAACAGCATTAGTCTTTTTCATTATTTTCTTTGCTTTATTAATAAGTTTATTTTTCATATAAATAGACAATGGCCAGGTAACAAATACAGCAAAGAAGGGTATTACTATAATTCCCAATTGTCCAAAAATGAGTGCATTGTGGAAATTTTCAAATGAAAATAAAACTATACTTCCCAAATACAAACACTGTATTAACAATATTAGAATCATTCTCGATGTAATCTTTGGCTTTCTTAATTTACGTTGAATAAATTCTACAAAAACTATTGTGTTCAAGAAAATAAACACACACATTAAGAATGGAAAAAGATACTGACTTTGGATATTCAAAGAAACAATGAGAAGAATTGAGGTTAATAGCCAGTGAGCAATTCGAAGTGAAGATAAACCAGTTTTCCTGGACAATAGAACCAAAAATCTATCCCATCTATATTCTTTGGTCTGAAGCCAATAAAGAATTAAAAGTATTTGTTTTACCGAAAACAATGTCCACAGTAAAATTATGATTAATTTAAAGTACTGAACCATTTTTGTATTTCTCCAGCAACCTCCTTCGGTCTGTCATAGGGCAATTTATGTCCATCGTCTTCAAAAATTATCAAAGTAGAATTTTTAATTGATTCATTTAAGAAATATGCATTCTCGATTGGAGTCATTTTGTCTTTCTCTCCCCACAATACTAATGTTGGTAATTTAATTATCTTAACCTGAGATCTCAAATTTTCTGATACTACTTTTTTAAATGTTTGTTGCATCACAAGACTCTTTTTATCGAAACCGTGGGCTCCTGCGGCTTTGTATAAAACTTTTCTCAAAAACAAACCTAAAAATGGCACCGGAAGAAACACCTTTCCCGCTTTGGCAATTGAGTTAAAAAATAACTTGGTGAATATATTTACTTTCCTAGCCACTCTTGCCGCAGAACATAGAACAATTCCTTCGATGTTCTTATCATTTAATAATGCAATTTTAATTGCCAATCCACCACCAAAAGAATGTCCAAAAACAAAAAATGATTTATTCTTAAAAAACTTTCGAGTAGCTTTCAAAACATAATTAACATAGTTGTCATTATTCCAAATCTCTGTTGGATCAGGCGCATCAAATCCTGGTAAGGTAGGCAAATAAACCCTCCACCCTAAATTAGTTAGCTCTTCTTTTAATGAGTTTAATTTTTGAGTATTAGAACCCCAACCATGTAGAAGTAATATGTTTTTATTCATTGTCTAGAATTTTTAATCTCCTAAATTCTAAATCAGACCTGTCTTCGTTAGATACCTTCCATTCCTCTAGTTTTTCTATATGGACTCCAGCAGGCACAATACTTAAAGTTGATTGAGCAACATTTAGTCCATTGTCACCTTCTAAAATCATCATCATATGACTATATCCACCAGCACCTTTGATATTCTTGACCAAAATTACATCAAGTGACCTTAAATCTTCAATTTTTACTTCATCAGATGCCTCCCCGGAAAATACAAAAACTCCTGCTCTGGTAGGTCCTTGTTTCTCTGGATTTAACCAAGCTAAAGAATTATTAAATTTTTCTAGCAAACCTGTTTTACCAAACGCAAATGACAAAACATTGTAAACAAAACCAGAACAATCTATTCCAACTCCAAAAATCTTCATATATTCTTGGATGGCATCTACTGAAAGGTTGTCTAGAGTAAAACCAACAATTTCTGAAATTTTTTCAATTGATTCTGATATTTGCTTTGGAGCTCCTTTTCCTCGATACCAACCATAAGGCACTTCTCTATTGTTATATAGTTCTCCTACTTTTTTGACAGAGTCTGAAGGTATACCTGCGGTATTCATAAGTTGGGTAAAATATTTCTCAGCATTGTTTATGAAATACGGCGTACAAACTTTTTTTCCATACACATCCAAGTTTCTGTACCTTTCGATGATTTCCCAACAATCGTGATTTAGTTTGTTTATGTCCACTATTGTATTAAAGATTTTACAGCTTCTTTAAATTGATTGCCTCTATCTTTATAATCTATAAACATACCAAAAGAAGCTGTAGCAGGAGATAAAATAACTACAGATCCTGGATTAGCTAATTTCATTGAAGTTTTAAATATTTCTTGCATAGTTGTCATTCCTAAGTTTATCATTTTGCCCTTAAAACTTTTATTGATTAATTCTCTCTGAATCTGATCTGCAATTTGTCCGATTAAAATTACCGTCTCAACATTTTTGGCAGCAACAATTTCTTTAGCCATTTGTGCATAATCCAATTGCTTATCTGAACCTCCTAAAATAATAACCATTTTTTCTTTAAATGACTTAATTGCCGCTATAGTTGTTTGAGGATTTGTAGAAAAAGAATCATTATAAAAAGATATTTCTTTATACTGTCCCACCAATTCCAATCTGTGTTCTAGTCCCTTGAAACCAAAAATAACTTTTCTAATAGTAGATATATTTGCACCAGCTAAATAACTCGCACAAATAGCTGCATTAACATTCTCCCAGTTATGCTTACCTCTAAGTAGCAGGTCTTTTACTTTACCAATTACTTTCTCTTCTTCGATAGTGAGTATTATTTTCTCGCCATCAATATAACAACCAGTCGCTTTATTATTTGAACTGAAAAAATATGTCTGACTTTCAGTTTCTTTTGCAAAGCCTTTAGAAATTTCGTAGTCTTCGTTAATAATTGAAAAATCTGTCTCTGACTGGTGTCTTAATATATTCTTTTTTGCACTAAGATACTCACTTATATCTTTATGCCAGTCCATGTGATCAGAAGTTACATTCAAAACAACAGCTATATTTGGACTTTTATGCAAATCGATCAATTGAAAAGAAGACATTTCTAATATTACTACGCTATTTTTCGTCAGTTTTGACAATAAACCCAGTGCAGGTTTTCCAATATTGCCACCAAGATATACATCAAACTTATCTGCTTTAAGAATTTCATAAATTAAAGTACTCGTTGTTCCTTTACCTTTTGTACCAGTAACTCCTATTATTTTGCATGGACACAAATCAAAAAATAATTTAATGTTACTAGTAAGAGAATTCTTTTCATTATCAATTTTTAGTAATTCTGGTAAAAATCTATAGATACCTGGAGATCTGACAATAACATCATAATCACTAAGATTGTGTTTGAGATAATTTGGTCCACAAATAAATTTGACATTATCATTTTTATAAATATCAACATCTAATTCTTGAACAGACTTCTGATCAAAAATTGTTACATTGTGTCCTTTGTTTACCAGATATTCAGCAGCGTCTTTTCCTTCCAGTCCAAACCCTAAAACCGCCGTGTTTAATTTATTTTTCATTTGTTATATTTAAACTATTCACACTTTCATTTTTATCTGACCAAGGATATTCAATGCCTTCTATATTCATACTCTTCTCGTGTCCTTTACCACAAATTACTATTATGTCTCCATTCTTAGCTAATTCTTTGATCGCAAAATTGATAGCTTCCTTTCTGTCTGGAATAGAGTAATATTTGTTTGGTTTTTTATTTTTCTTGGTTCCACTGATAATTTCACTAATAATTTTGTTTACATCTTCAAATCTGGGATCTTCAGCAGTAAAAATAGATATGTCAGCTAATCTTGTTGAAATTTCACCCATCAATGGGCGTTTATTAACATCCCTTTCACTTGCACACCCAAAGATAGCAATTAATCTTCCTGCAAAAGTTTTTTGAGTTTTTAGAGAAGTTAGAACTTGCTCTAAAGCATTAGGCGTATGAGCAAAATCAACTATTACTCTAAATCCGCGGTTGTTTTTTATTTCTTCCATTCTTCCAGGAAC
>JBBTWO010000028.1:0-6577 GCA_038062745.1 Patescibacteria group bacterium
TTCTTGTATTTTTTTAAGAACATTTTCTGGTAATCTATCTTTTCTCCCCAAGTGAACAAATCTGACTTGATCTTTGATTATTTCTTTCTCCATGTCTTTAAGGGCACGCAAAATTAGCCCCATTATCTTTTCAATTTCTTGCTGTGGACGATCCCAATTCTCAGTAGAAAATCCCCAGACTGTAAAAGTGTGCACACCAAGTGTCCTGGCTGATTTGGCCAATGCTTTCAGGGCGAAAAACCCTGCCTTGTGGCCTTCCCAGGGATGAAGTCCACGAGATCTTGCCCAGCGTCTATTGCCATCCAAAATAAGGGCAATGTGATTGGGGATTTTTGTACCCTTCGGCAAAGTAAGTGTGTCTATTGGAGCCATGCGAGTTACATTGTAACATCTATGTAAAGTAGTTCTCAAATGCAAAAATCAGCTGCTCAATAAACAGTCTTTTTAGATGATAAAGACTGTTTTGTTCATAGAAAAGAATCATGGCTTTTTTAAGCTCGTCTGCGTTTACACTCCTATATGAAATTGGGAAAAGACCATGTGCCAATAAAATTGCATTTGTAAGCATGCGTGACGTTCTTTTATTGCCATCTTCATACGGCTGGATATAGGCAAACATGCATTTTGCAATAAAGGCTTTTTCCAAAGGTGAAGAAGTTTTATTGATCAATTCAATTGTTTTTTCCATGGCTTCTTCTATTTGAAATTTATTGTTCAAAGGTTTATAGACACTGCCAGTGATACCCACGCCATGGGTTCTAATGTTCTTTGAAATACCTAGATTGGCCACAATTAAATCATGAAGTATATTAATTTTCGACATTGATATTTTTTTGAAATCATCTTTGTTGTCTAGTATCCATTCAAAAGCCCGCTTGTGATTCAGAATCATTATTGCCTCTTCTTGGTTATGGCCAAAAGCCTCTTGGGAATCGTGTATCAAAGTTTCTGTTTCCAACAGCGAATAGGTATTACCCTCTATCTTTGACGATTTCCAAGATAATTCAACAATAAATCTTGATAACTCTTCTTTGTTCTTTATCTCTTGGTCAAAACTTCTTTGATGATGACTTATTTCCTGAATTTCACTATCAGAAAAGATGTTTGTGAGGCTATTAAAAATATCAAAGTTAAAAGTTTTTCGTGCCCCACTTCTGTCATCTGGGTCTTTTGAAAAGTACTCTTCTAAGTCAAAGTATCTGTGAATCAAATTAGCTTGACTGGCATAATATTTTGAAGCCCTAGCTTTACCTTTTTGGATAATATAGCCTTTTTTAGATAAAAGGTTCAAATCTCGAACAAACGTAATTTTTGCCACAGAGGTATCGGGCATGAGAGTTGCTATCTCCTGTCTAGAGAGGCCTTCTCTTTGGGATATCACATTGACAATTTGTTTCTGTCTGGGGTTAATCGTATCATTCATACGCTACAATCATATCATAATGATACGAAAAGTCAAGGTAAATGATACGAAAACACACATTCCAAGCCTACCAAGTAACACCCTTCAGCTATTAATTATTTTTGGAGTTCCAGTAAAAATATTAGTTCGTTTGTTAGTTTCTCTTTTACCCAAACTTTCTGTTTTTCATCTACAAGTTCCCCCAAACCGTTCAAAATTTCTGTTTTTTTGATGTTTTTTATCCTGTCGATTGCCTTATCCAAAGCTTGTGAAATAGTAAGACCGCTTTTTTTCTTTACCAATTCCTCCTTTAGTTCCCAATTGTTTTTCAAAAAATACCACAGATCAAAGACATCTCGATTGGCAAATTTTTTTCTGGTGATTAGTGCTGTCAATTTCGAAGCTAACATATCTTCTTTATCTGTTACAAGCATTGAGATACCTAAGTAATTTTTGACCACGAATTTTGATTTTATTGGTCTTTTTGAAATCTCAACTTTTAAATTTCTCTCCCTTTTTTGATAGCTCACCAGGAAAAAAAGTGTGTATCTTTTGTCTGTTGCTTCGATGACGTCGCCATATTTTGAAACTATTTTTTGAATCCTTTCAAAAACAAGCTCTTTATTATCGTAATTTAAAAGATCAAAGTCCAAATCAACTGAAAAACGAGGCAAACCATAAAAAAGCAAAGCTGCGGTTCCTCCTTTGAAACCAAGCTGCCCACCTAAGGTTGAATCTGTATAGATTTCCCTCAAGATTCCTACCATAATACTTTTGTGTAAGTTAATATGCATTTTTGTATATTTTGTAATATTGCCTAACTCTTACCTCAAAGGCTTTATTTTCATAAACAGTCTTTAATTCTTTTATCTTCTCCCAATCCAGTATTCCTAAATTGTCAAAATGATAATCCTTATAGATATATATTGCATCAAGAAATGCCCTTTCAGGGGTTGCAATCCAGTATCCATCTCTAAATTCTACTCCTTTGGCATTTGCCAGAATTTCTTTTTTTATTCTATGGTAGTGAATAGTAGTCCCATCAATTGTTACCTCTTTTGTGAGATGCGAAATCACAAACAAAGTTTTTTCATAGAATTGGAATATTACTCCAGCACTCAATAGTACCGTTTCCAAACTTAGATATGCTGGTCGATACAGTTTTGCTGCCAGCTCTTTTGGTTGATAATCTATCTTTGCATAAACACCTCGGTGAAGCTTATTCAATTTGCCAACTTTAGCAAAATAATATAAGCGATCCAGTAAGCTTCCAGCTGATATGTTGGGAAAAAGCAGGAAAATTTCGTCTACCGTAAAAACAGTTTCAGGCCGTGCGTATAAAGTTAAAAGCAAAGAATTTTCCATTTTTTTATCTGGAAACCGCAATTTTTACGGTTTCAAAACAAATTATATGGCTTTTAGGTCGCTTTGTCAAGCCTGCAAGGTGAGACCTTGCAGATATATATCAAAATACTAAGTATGATATCAAAATATAAACTTAAGCATCAAAAAACCGCTTCAGAGGAAAAACAATAACGGCGTTAAAGATTCTTTTTGCCCTCGCGGGTTGAGTTATAAGCCTCCAAGCCCACTCAAGTTGGAGTTTCTCCATCCAAACAGGTGGAAGCTCTTGTGTACCTGCATAGTAGTCCAATGCTCCACCAATTCCTACCATACCAAGAGTGTTTAGTTTTGGCAGCCACTTATTCATCCAAATCTCCTGCTTTGGGGCTCCAAAACAGACAAACACCATACTAGGCTTAAACTTGGTAATTTTTTCAACTAAATCTTTCTCAACTTTAGCTTCGAAGTGTGTAGCTGGCTCGGCGTTAGTATTTAAGGCTGGACCTACCATTGCTTGAGCGTAAGAATCAGAATATTCTTGATGGTACTTTTTAAGTAATTTTTCATTTGTCTTTTTTACATTTGAAGTAATGAAAAATACTTTCAACCGCCTTTTATTTGCTAACTCAAACAAATCTAGCATTAAATGTCTGCCATGAATGATGTTTAATTCACTGTTTCCAAAGATTTTTAGACCAATACCATCAGGAATTGAAAAATCTGCATTTCCAATACTCGAAGCTAATTTGTGGTTAGTTTGTGCCTGTAAAATTATCTCTGGATTGGGAGTAACAAGGTAAAATTTCTTATTATGGGATAAATAATTACCGATATTCGTTAGCACTTGGCTACGTGTAGTGCTATCGACGTTAATTCCCATTATATTGACTTGTTTTCGGGCTGTTTTACCAGTGATCATAATTAAATTTTAATACCTAAAACCATATATTTGCAAATCGACTTGCCTTTTGCGGTGTTTTTCAATACCTTTTTGTTGTTTTTGATTTAGATAATTTTGTCATTTTAATTATAGGTAAATAATTTATTTACTAGAATGTACTTATCTAACTCTAGTGTGTACATTTTTGTATCAATTTCTAGCTTTGTTTTGTGTGTCTTATGCTCAAATTATCCCCAACATTATATACATATTTTCAGTATTATTACAGGTTATTTATCTTTTAGTTGTGACACTTCTTTTCCATAGTTCTATATTTTCCATGACTATGGCAGTTCCTTTAACCACACAGAAAAGCGCGTCTTCGGCTACATGTGCCGGTACTCCAGTTTCTGCAGTCAGTAATTTATCAAAGTTACGCAAAGTGGAGGTTCCTCCACTCATGACTATGCCTTTATCAATAATGTCTGAGGCCAATTCTGGTGGCGTGTCTTCCAACACGCCCTTAACGGCTCCTATTATCTGATGTAGGGTTGGTAAAATGGCATCGGTAACCTCAGAGGAAGTTACAACCACACTTCTTGGAAGGCCAAAAACTAAATCACGCCCGCTAATTTCAAGTTTTTCCTCTTTTGGCAGATCTATTGCTGAACCAATTTTAATTTTAATATCTTCTGCTGTTTGATCTCCAATAATAAGATTGTGTTTTTTCTTTAAAAATCCCTGTATTGCTTCATCAATCTTGTTTCCGGCAACGCGAACGGATTTATGAATAACTACCCCACCTAAGGAGAGTACTGCAGCTTCTGCTGCTCCACCACCGATATCTAAAATCATGTGGCCCGATGGAGCTGATACTGGAATACCAGCCCCAATGGCAGCAGCCAAGGGTTCATCTATTAGATATGCATGTGCTGCTCCTGCTTCCAAGGTAGCGTCTAGTGCGGCCCTACGCTCTACTTGGGTACAACCTGCAGGAACACACACCATAACATCTGGCTTAATGAAAGAAATCCTACCCAAAACTTTGTTAATAAAATATTTAAGCAGTGCTTTGGTTACTTGGTAATCAGCAATTACACCTTCTCGCATTGGCCGCATAGCAATCAAGGCTTCAGGAGTACGCCCGAGCATTCTTTTGGCATCTTCGCCAACTGCGACAACTTTATTATCATCAGAGGACACAGCCACAACAGTGGGTTCATTGGTTACTATACCTTCCCCAGCCACCCAAACTAAGGTATTGGCTGTTCCTAAATCAATTGCTATTCTTTTACGCATTATTTGCTATATTTTGTAGTTGTATGATCCACTTATTCAGGTCTAACAATTGTCATTATATACTCCTTTAACTTGAGTTTGCATCCTACAATACCAACAATGCCAAAAGTTCTCATTGACAGTGAGAACTAATTGGCAAAAGTTCTCATTGACAGTGAGAGTAATTTGAGGTAGAATTCGACAAATGAATAAAACGATACCCAACCAAGAGCATCTGAAAATGCTTTTAAGGGAACAATTAAAAGACTTTGAGAATCAAGAATTGGGAGTTGAGAGGGAGAAGTTGGCTGAAATATCTAAATATATAGATAATCCGTATGCAGTCGTAATTTCTGGATTGAGACGCGTAGGTAAATCTACTCTAATGGGTCAAATTGCTCGAAAACATTATAAGGATAATTACTATTTCGTAAATTTCGAAAATGAAAGATTTTTAAATTTTGAGTCAAGTGACTTCTCCTCTCTACACGAAACACTTGTCGAACTTTTTGGAGAAAGGAAAGTGTTTTTTTTAGATGAAATTCAAAATGTAGAAGGCTGGGAACATTTTGTCAGACGTCTTTTAGATCAAAAATATAAATTATATATAACAGGTTCCAATGCTTCCCTACTTAGTCAAGAATTAGGAACAAAATTAACAGGAAGATATATTCCGATTGAGCTTTATCCCTTTTCATTTAAAGAATTTTTAAAATTAAAAAATGAAACTAAAAATACTCCCTTAACAATTATAGAAAGAGGGAAACTTAAGTTTTTATTTGATAAATATTTAAAGACAGGAGGAATTCCAGACACTATAAAGTACCCTGCCCTACCTATTCACAAAACACTATATGACGATGTAATTTATAGAGACATTGCCACCAGATATAAAATAGATGATCCTACACCCTTAAGAGAGTTAGCTTTTTATTTGTTAAGTAATATTTGCTCATCAATAAGCTTTAATAAACTAAAAGATTTACTTAAGCTTGGAAGTGGAAATACAGTTAGAAGCTATATTGGATATTTAGAAACCAGCTGGCTAATTTCAACAGTTAATGTATATGCTTATTCTATTAAAAAACAGCAAATTGCTCCAAAAAAGGTCTATGCAATAGATACCGGGTTGGTTAAGTCGATAGCATTCTCATTTTCTGCCAATAGTGGAAAATATTTAGAAAATGCTGTTCAAATAGCACTCAAAAGAAGCGGTGAAAAGATATATTATTTTAAAACCTCAAAAGGATATGAAGTAGATTTCTACTTACCACAAAAAAAACAATTAATTCAAGTAACTAAATCGTTTGAAAACGAAGATACAAAACAAAGAGAGATAAGGGCAATTGTTGAGGCAGCTAAAGAAACTAAAGCCAAAAACTGTCTTATACTAACTTGGGATCAAGAAGAAAGGTTAGTTGTGGATGGTATCTCCATTGAAATAAAACCAGTCTGGCAATGGCTACTTACAAACTCGTAATAGTAGTGCCAGGAGCTGGTTCAGAGTGGGGCTACCTGAAGTTGAAGATCTACTTAGATAAACTCTCAGCCTTTTTGATAGTTTTTGAGAGCCATCCAGGAATTTCTGATTTAGATTCAACCTCAGAAAGAGTCATCCTATGCTTTACCCCAAAAACTGGACAAACTGCTAAGATACAAAAATGCAAGAAAAA
>JBBTWO010000029.1:0-5075 GCA_038062745.1 Patescibacteria group bacterium
TACGGCCAAGAAAAAATAAATCAATACACCAGATTCTTAACTATTCCCTTGGCTGCCATGCAAGCTTTTGGAATGTATTTGCTTTTGCGGGGGCAAGGAATTATGTCTACCCTGACACCTATCCAATTAGTAGCACTAATAGCAACCATGATTACCGGAACCATGTTATCAATTTGGCTTGGGGAACTGATTACTGAATATGGAGTAGGTAATGGAGTTTCTTTCCTTATTTTTGCTGGAATAATATCGGCATTGCCAACGGCAATTATTCAAACCAAGGATTTTGTAACTACTGAAAACATTGCCAAGATTGGGATATTTATTCTGATCGCCGTAATAGTTATGGCTCTTGTTGTGTTTATCTCAGAAGCCGTCAGAAGAATCCCGGTTCATTATGCCAGACGCAGCAGGGGCGAAGTAGCTGGCGCTACTTCCTATATGCCTCTTAAATTAAATCAAGCAGGAGTAATACCAATAATCTTTGCCGTATCTCTTATCCTTATGCCTTCTATGGCGGCTAATTTCTTGGGATCTTCAGGAAATGCACAACTAGCAAAGGTAGCCCAGGATGTTGCAGCAGCCCTCAATCCTCAATCACTTCTGTATAATGTTTTGTACTTTGTCTTAGTTGTTGCCTTTACTTATTTTTATACAACAGTTGTCTTTAATCCCGAAAAAATTGCTGAGAGTTTACAAAAAAATGGTGGCTTTATTCCAGGAACCAGACCGGGTCCACAAACTGCAAAATATTTGGGATCGGTCTTAAATAAAATTACCCTTGCCGGAGCCCTTTTCTTAGGAGTTATTGCAATTTTGCCTTCAATTGTTCAAACATTTGTCAATATTCCCAACTTAGTTGTTGGGGGAACAGGACTTCTAATAGTTGTTTCAGTTGTTATTGAAATGACCCGTGACTTGGAATCACAACTTATAATGCGAAAGTATGACCACTTCATAAAATAACAAATATGACAGAATCTACTGCTTCTGTAATTGACTATAGAAAGATACACGAACACACTCCAACTACTCCAAGTGAGGCAGTGGATGTTATTAATGGATTCATTGGGTCTCACAAAGATAGGTTACTTTTTTCAATATCTAATATGGAAAAAGCGATAGACATCTTGGGAAATAGCTTAGGTGTACCTGCTGATTATCATTTCGCTAGTACAAGCTTGTTGAGATTGGCACAGTTAATACCTAAAAAAGATGAAGAATATACAGAAACTGAATCATCAAAATATGCGAAAGAAATTGGAGAGTATGCATTGCGGATAGTTGCTTGTGAAGCACACAATATTAAGGAGAATTTTCCACTTAATCAAAGTATATCGTCCATGCTTGTTGAAGTACTATTTGATAGGGACACTGAAGTAATTGACGACTTTGTCAAAAAACAAAGAGTGTGGTTGCTAAAAAATAGCAAAGATGATGTAGACAACGGATTAAGACAGCAAGACACAAATGCATTTGATTTATTGAAATACTATGCTAAGTACGACAGATTGGGATTCGAGTCATTCAGAGAAGCTATTGATAAAGCATGTGACCCAGAGGCAAATGAATATGGCAGAATTAATTGCATTGCCTGGCTTAATAAACCGGGTGAATTAAGGACTGAAATAATTGGAAGAAAAAAAGCCAAAGAGTATTTAAGTACATTTGGATACTCAGACGATGAGATTGATGGACTAGCGAGAGTATGGCGAAGGAGTCAGGAGCCCAAAGAACTTCATCGAGCATTTGCTGACAACTTGAGGTGTATTAGTCGCATAGAAAAAAGAAGACCAGGGATTGCAAAAAGATTGACTGATCAATTTGGAATCAAATGTTTTGGTCGTTACCCGGAAGATGTGCTAATTGAACAGAATGATTTTGCAAAAGATAGCGACAATCCATATGGAATAATTATTTTTCCATCTGAGGATTATAACGGTGGTTTTTATCAAGATGTTGACGCAATAGATGAACTTTTTCAAGATTTGTATGTAATAAATGGCAATCATGGAGTGAAATTTAATTTACGAATATATGAAAGCAAAGATTTACTTCAAGTTGGTAAGGCAATAGTTGGTTCAAACAGAAAATGGGGGAAGATTAGCTTTTTACTAATTGGGGGACATGGTAGCCAGAATTCAATTAGTTTTGCGTTTGATAGTCAATTAACCAAACAAAACATTTTAGATGGAGCTGGAATTAAAAGAATATCTACTTATTTCGTTGACGATCCAACAGTGGGATTAATTTCTTGTAGTACAGGAAAAAAATCTGGAATTGGACACGAAATGTCAAAATTGGGCGCAACAGTAATCGGACCAAGGAGTGACACAAATGTAGATATTATTGCTGCTCATTTGGTGGGCGGTAAATTAGATATAAATATTACCTACTCTAAAGGTACCACAAGTAAATACCGTACTGGTGTACTTGATTAACTCCAGTTAAATAATTCTGCTTTTCATTCTTATAATGTATATAATTGGTCAATGTTGAAAAACAAAACTTTTGAAAAAGAAGAGTTAAAAGGTCAAGATTTGGAAAATGAGATCTTTGTTTCATGTCGATTTATTGGTTGTGATTTGAGATTTACTTCATTTAGAAATTGTGAGTTCAAAGTGTGTGACCTTACTGGATGTATTTTTGATATGACTAGTTTTTTTGGTTGTAAGTTTCCTGAAACAAAATTGTCTAATTTAAACTTTTCCGAAGTAAGCATTAAAGAATGTGATTTTTCGCTTTGTGTTGCTGAAAATTGTATTTTTGAACAATTTAGAGACAAAGCCAAGGTTATTAGAAAAAGTTTTGATTTAAGAAATTCTAATTTCAGTCACGCCAACTTTTCCCGCTCAATTTTTAATTTTTGTAATTTAGCAAAAAATAGTTTTAATGAATCAAATTTAGAGGGGGTTGTTTTTGAAAGATGTGATTTATCAGAAACAGATTTCAATGGAGCAAATATCACAGGGGTCAATTTCAATAACTCAAAGATTGATAAAACAAAACTAGACTTAAATGGTTTCATTCACTTTGGAAATTCCAAGGGATTTGTGATTTCTCAGTAAAATAATATTTAATCCTATTTTTGAGCTTCATTTTGGAATATAATAGGCATATATGAATATTATATTTCTTGGTCCTCAAGGGTCTGGTAAAGGAACACAAGCAAAGGTATTAGCTGAAAAATTCGGCCTTTTCTACTTGAGTACTGGAGAGATGTTTAGAGAAATTCAAAAGACTAATCAAGAAATTGCCGAAATGATGAATAGTGGGGTTTTGATTCCGGATGAGTTGGTCATTAAATATTTATTTGAATATTTGGAAAGCAAAAAAATATATGACAATTTGGTGATTGATGGTACGCCAAGAAGCGTATTTCAATACGAAGAAATAAACAAATGGTTTGCAACAAAAGGTACAAAATTTAATTTAGCAATTTTGTTACAAATTAGCCGTGCGGAAAGCATAAAAAGATTGTCTTCTCGAAGGCAGGATAAAAATACTGGTAAGATTTACAATCTTTTAACCAACCCTCCCGGCGCAGATGTGAAGGCTGAAGATTTAACCCAAAGAGAAGATGATACCCCGGTCGCTATTGGAAAGAGACTGGATGAGTATGAAGAAAAGACAAAACCATTAATTGATGTATTAAGAGAGGATGGGATACTAGTTGAGGTAGATGGAGAAAGACCAATTGATGAAATTCAGCAAGACTTGGTGGCAATTGTAGAAAAGGTTAAAAATGCAAGTTAATATTAAAACCCCAGAAGAAGTAAAAATAATGGCTGAAGGAGGGAAAAAACTCTCTATTGTCAAAAACCAGCTTATAGAAGCTGTAAAAGTCGGGGTCAGTGCTGCAGAAATTGAGAAAATGGCAACTGAGGGCATAATTGCCCAAGGAGGCTCCCCTTCTTTTAAAATGGTTCCAGATTATTTCTGGACTACCTGCATAAATGTGAATGATGGTATTGTTCACGGTATTCCCCACAAAGACCTAATTTTCCAAGAAAATGACGTTGTCAGTGTTGATTTGGGAATGTTTTACAAAGGTTTCCATACGGACACGTCATTTAGCGTTTACCTGGGAAAAGACCCAAAGATTGTGGAAATGTTGGCTGTGGGTAAAAAGGCCCTTAAAAACGCCATTGGTGAGGCGGCAGTGGGCAATCTGATGGCTGATATCTCATATGCGATTGAAAAAACCCTCGAATCTGGTAAACTAAACCCTGTAGAGTCATTGGTTGGTCATGGAGTGGGACGAGCCCTACATGAATATCCTCCGATCCCCTGTTTTGTAACTGGGGCAAGATCTGAGCAAATTGAAATTCAACAAGGATTTGTCTTGGCCATCGAGGTAATGTACACCCAAGGGAATCCGGAACTGGTAACAGACTCAGACGGTTGGACAATACGCACGAAAGATGGTAAGATATCAGCACTTTTCGAAGAGACCGTAGCGGTCACCGCCGACGGTCCTTTAATTTTGACTTGAAAGCAAAATAATGGACGAAAAACAGAACACTATAATTGAAGGAGAAATTAGAGAAGCTTTGCCCAATACCATGTTTAAGATACTCTTAAACGATGGCCGGGAAGTACTTTGTACTCTCTCTGGTCGAATGAGAAAGAATTATGTCCGGGTTTTCCCAGGAGATAAGGTAAGAGTAGAAATGACACCGTATGACGATAAAAGGGGCAGAATTGTATATAAAATTTAGGAGTAAAAATATGAAATTGGATTTGCAAAATATGTGAACAAGTTCACCAAGGGGTCAATTTCATATATCAAATAAATTTGCTATGAAAGTAAGAAGCTCAATCAAAACAATTTGTAAAGATTGTAAAATGGTACGCAGGAAAGGCGTACTTTACGTAATTTGCGTAAATCCAAAGCACAAGCAACGCCAAGGCTAAGTAAGTGCTTATAGGGACACAACAAAAAATATGGCAAGAATTGCAGGAGTAGAATTAAACGACAACTGGAAAATTGATTTTGCGTTAACCCGCATTGAGGGTATTGGCTGGACTTTGTCCAAAAAAGTACTTGCGGCAGTTGGTATGGAAAACACCAAAAG
>JBBTWO010000030.1:0-4605 GCA_038062745.1 Patescibacteria group bacterium
TATAAATTATCAACTTTTAAAATCTTCTCAACTCGAGTTATGCCCTGCTCAGTCAAAGTTGCACTCTTCATTTTTTCATCAACTTGGTAGTCTGTATCGGCATTCAGTTTGGAAACAATTTCGGCAAACTTGTAATATTTATCGGTTGGATCGGTGTCTGGAGCGGAAATAATAAGCGGAGTGCGAGCTTCATCAATCAAAACTGAATCAACTTCATCAACAATGGCAAAATAATGGCTCCTTTGGCTCATTTCAGACAATTGGGTAACCATATTGTCCCGCAAATAATCAAAACCAAATTCATTATTAGTTCCGTAAGTAATATCTGCCTTATAAGCTTCAGGGCGTTGGGAGGGTTTAAGTCTGGCAAGGCGCTCGTCACCATGACTTGAATCAAAAAAATTATGATCGTAAACATACGACTTCATTTCCTGAACTATTACCCCAACAGTCAGTCCTAAAAGATGAAAAATTGGTCCATTCCAGCCAGCATCACGTCTGGCTAAATAATCATTGACCGTCACCAAATGCGCACCCTTACCAGTAATTGCCCGCAAATACAAAGCAGGAACAGCAGAAAGCGTTTTACCCTCTCCCGTTTTTTGTTCAGCAACTTTTCCTTCAAAAAGTCCCACAGCCGCAATTATTTGCTCATCATAAGGCCTCATCCCCAGAGTTCTAATAGAGGCTTCACGAACCAATGCAAATGCTTCTGGCAAAATGCTTTCCAAGCTTTCCCCTTTTTCAATTCTGTCTTTGAATTCTTGAGTTTTCTTGCCAAAGTCGGCGTCTTTAAGTTTTTTTATTTTGGACTCAAAATCATTAACTTTGTCTGCAATTTTTCGCAAACGCGACACTTCCTTTGCATTGGTGTCTAATAATTTATTGAATAATTTTCCCAGCATACTTTTAATTACAAAGCTATCCATTCTACATCATCTTGAGCTTAAATTGTAGCAGGTAAACATAATATTAGCCTCAGGCTTAACAACTTCTACATGCGGGTATATTTTCTCAATTATTTTTTTAAATTCCAAAGCCTGGTTTACTTTTTCTTTATAGTACAGTCTATTAAAAATCACTATTCCATTTTTGGTTAAAAGCCTGGTGATAATTTTTAAGAACTTCAAACTTTCAAATTTCTTTGGGAAGGTTTGGCCAATATACGTATCCACACAAATAAGATCAAATTTTTTATTTTTGGCAACCAACTCTTCTGACAGACTTAGGCCATCACCAATTAGAGTTTTTACTTGTATTTTGTTTAGTCCCAAGTATGTGTTTCCAAGTTCAACAATTACAGGGTCAATTTCAATGCCTGTTATTTTTGCTGCTGGCCAGTTTTTATTTACCAATTTTGCAATACCCCCACCACCAAGTCCCACTATTAAAACACTTTTAAAGTTTTTTTGAGCCAGAGTTCTAAAAACGGTTTTCCAAATGTCTTGGGCAATTCCTCCTGATTGAGTAATACCACCAGCCATAATGTGAGTTCCCCAGGCTAATTCTTTTACAACAGTTAATACTCCATTAAAGGGGGAGTTAACTTCTGCGAGTATTTGTCTACCAGCTAAAAAATCATTGAGTTTGCTCACAAAAGTATTATACTTAAATTCAACTAGCAATGAACAAGTCTCAGCTTAAAGCTGTATCAGATTTTTTCACAAATTCTGCAGTTGCTTGGTTCGCAGCCGGATTTATCTCCCCTCTCTTCTCTAAAAACGAAAATCTCGAAATAATGCTTATTTCTTTACTCTTGGGAATAATGGCAGCTTGCATATTTATGATATTTTCACTTACAATAGTAAGAGAGGAACATCAATCATGATTTATATAGAGTTTATGTCAATAGCATTGATAATAAGCACAATCCTGGCAACAATTGTTTATTTAATCGTTAAAAAGCAAATATGATACAAATTCCTTTATTATTCTGGTTAGCAGTCCTAACTGCAGTACTTGCAGTGAGTGTTGTCTATATTACAGAAAAAAAATTAAATAAGAAAAAGAAGAAATAGTCTTTACTTCGGAATACATTCGGTCTACAATAATTTGTGAATAATATTCCGCTTTCGGAAAAGTTACGGCCTACCACCTTAAAAGACTTTGTTGGACAACAACACCTAGTTGGTAAAGACGGGATTATTTCAAAACTTCTTTTAAACCAAAAGGTTAACAATTATTTCCCCTCACTAATTTTCTGGGGTCCTCCTGGGTCTGGAAAAACTACTTTGGCCAGAATTATTGCCAAAGAAATGGACAGGGAATTCTTTGAATTCTCGGCTGTAGATGCCTCGATTAAAGAGATCCAAAAGAAAGTCAAAGACGTCAAAAACCAGCCAGTGATCTTCATTGATGAAATCCATAGATTCAATAAAGCCCAACAAGATAAATTATTGCCATTTGTAGAACGTGGCGACTTTATTTTTATTGGAGCAACTACCGAAAACCCTTCTTTCGAAGTCATCAGCGCTCTTCTTTCCAGAACTAGAGTGATAGTTTTAAAAAGACATGAAGAAAAAGAATTAGAACAAATAATAACTAAAGCCAGCAAGTTTTTAAAAGTAAAATTAAAAGACCAAGCCAGGCAGTTTTTGATTGAATCCGCAAATGGAGATGCCAGAGTTGCTTTGAATGTTTTCCAAATTGCCAGTAATTTAAGTGCTAAAAATATTTTAAATGTAAAAGACATTGAAGAAGCACTACAAAGAAAACAGTTGTCATTTGACAAACAAGGAGAAGAATTTTTTAACACTATCTCAGCTTTCATTAAATCAATGCGAGCTTCACAACCAGATGCATCCTTGTATTATCTGGCACGCATGATTGAAGTGGGCCAAGATCCACTCTACATTGCAAGGAGAATGGTAGTGTTTGCGAGTGAAGATGTAGCCTCTCCTACAGCCTTAGTGGTAGCAAATGCGGTGTTCCAAGCTTGCAATACTATTGGTTATCCAGAGTGCCAAGAGAACTTAGCTGTTGGAACAGTCTATTTAGCAACGGCCAAGAAAGATAGAAGTGCTTATGATGCCTATATGAGAGCCCTAGAGGATGTCAAAAAGTTTGGAAACTTACCCATTCCCCTTAATATCCGTAATGCCCCAACTAAGTTGATGAAAGAGCTTGGATATGGTAAAGGTTATGAGAAATATACAAAAGAAGACCTGCTACCAGAAAAGCTAAGGGGAAAGAAATACTATATTAAATAAATAACAATGAAAGAAAAACTCAAAAAATTGCCAATCCAAATCGCTGTTCGAGCAATTATTACCAACGAGGAACAAAAAGTGATACTAATAAAAAGAGCCCTAGGTACTTTTGAAGGCGGTAAATGGTGCTTGATTGGAGGAAAACCTGATGGAGATGAGGATTTAGAAAAAGCCATAGCAAGGGAAACCCAAGAAGAGGTTGGCGTACAGTTCTCCCTTACTCCTTATGTTGAGCAGGAAAACCCTGATACTGATACTGGGGTTAGGTGGATTACTCATTACTTTGTTGGAACTTCAAATAACTTACCTACCCAATTTGATCCAAGAGAAGTTTCGGAGGCTGCCTTCTTTTCCCAAGCAGAACTTGAAGAATTAGACATAGCCTTCGACCACAAAGACATCCTCATGCGATATTTCAAAAAAGAGTAGACGGCAAAAAAGGGATTAAATAAAGATAGATGTGCCATCGTAGGCGACGGTGATAGCGATTTGGTTCTTTTCAGAGAACTTAGGTATGGAATAGAAGTAAATAAAACACCCCACCCAGAATTAAAAAACTTAGCTTATAGAACCGTAAAAGACTTAAAGGATTTGAGAGAGCTGTTCTAAAATAAAAATTTATTTTACAAACTCCCCATTTTAGGAATAAAATACGACAGGAATGAAAATGGCACGAATAGAACTAGACCCAACTCAGTTAGGCAATTTAGAGGTGGGGTGGTGGAAAGCTCACAACGACCACGATAAACCAAAAATGGCACAGCTTTTGGTACAACAAAATGTAGCCTTATATGGTTTCACGCCTGATGAAGCAAAAATGGCTCTACAAAAATTAGTGGAAGGTGTTAACTATCATGACACTAGAGAATGGGATAAGGCTGTTGAAGCTGTAACTGGTTATTACCAAAGTGTTAAAGAAAAAACTGGTTTAGTTTTTGATTCAAAACAAGTTGCGGAATTAGAAGTTGGTTGGTGGCAATTACATGACGAGCTTGAATATAATCCAGATAAATCTCAGCTAGCCACAGCTTTCGCTAAGCTATATTCCACACAATTCGGAATAGACATAGAAAAAGTGATGAAAGCAGGAGGGTTAAAAGCAGAAGCGACAAGAGAACACGATTTAGCAGAAGACCCCAACACACCACCCAGCGAGATTGAAGGACATTGGGATAAAGCCAATCAGCTACTAATAGATTTCTACAAAGAAATAAAATCCGTCATAAATTAACCCCCAAATTTAGTGCCTAAAAACTCATTACCCTCAAATTATCAATTACTATCATATAATCAACACTATCTCAGCTTTCATTAAATCAATGCGAGCTTCACAACCAGATGCATCCTTGTATTATCTGGCACGCATGATTGAAGTGGGCCAAGATCCACTCTACAT
>JBBTWO010000031.1:0-3844 GCA_038062745.1 Patescibacteria group bacterium
AATCCTAGATAGAATAATGCTTCTTCTTTTTCTTCTCCAGAAAGATATAGCATAATTTAGTTAATTGTTGTTTGGTTAAATAATTTGTGCTGACGGATTTTTGTTAGTTAATTGGATGAAAGTGGTTACATATGATATGCAAATGAGAATAATAATCTTTAAATATACTAAGCTGTAAATTAAATGTATGATTAAAAAGAGTTTGGTGTTTATTACGTCGATATTTCTTTTACTTGGATTAATTAATTTTGTTTCTGCTAATGGTGCGAATGGGTCTCCTAGTCCTGCTCTTTTTTGCAGTGATAAGATTATTAGTATTAACGAGCAATGTGATGATGGTAACTTGATTAATGGCGATGGTTGCAGTTCAACTTGCCAGGTTGAAATACCTGAAAATTCGGCTCCTGTTTGTTCTGTTGATTCTATGGAAAATAGAGATACTAGAAATAAGTTCTTCTTTGAAGATAGTATTTATATTAATGAGAATGGAAATTTTTTGATACAAGGAAGTGCATTTGATGAGGATTCTGATGTAAGAAATGTTCAATATACAAGAAGTGATGACTTTGATGTGTTTCCTGGTCAGGATGCCATACCTTTTGATGGGACTTTCAATAGTGGCGAAGAGACATGGAAATCTGTTCCAACTGATCCTGGTTTTAATAATGGGGAATATGAATTATGTTGTAGAGCAACGGATGGCGTTGAAGGGCCTACAAGTTGCCAAGAATTTTGCATAGATACACTTGAACCTAATAAACCCTCTATGCCTCAAGCTCAAATTGAAAGAAATTTAGAAACTAATTGCATACCTGATTCAAATTATATGAATAGCAAAAGAGATGAATTATCATTTACATGGAGTGCAACAGAATCAAATGGATGCTCCCCAATAGATTATTATAAAATTGAATTGGAAATAATGCACATTGAAGGCAATACTGGAAGTACAAGCGGAAAAATATTAACCTCAAATACAAATTCTATATCGATATCTGATGAAGACTTGAATGATGGTGATGTGGTAAGAATAAGAGTTAGAGCATTTGATCAGGCAGGAAATGTAGGGGAATGGAGTGAATTTAGTACGCCAATAATAATAGACAATACAAATCCTGAAGTTGATATAACAACAGACGCTGGAGTTTGGTACACTGATGACTTTAGTGTTAAAGAGAGCGATAGTGACGAGAATGATATTATTTGTGAATATAAAATTATAAATCCAGATGGAGTAATAACTCTTAATTGGACGGAAATAAAATGTAATACTCCAATAACTGTTGATGTTTCTGAAGACTGCCCTGTTGATGGCTCAAATGATTGCAAGGTATATAAGAGAGTTACTGATACTGCCTGTAATGTAGGTGATACAAGCAAACAATTTGATTTGGATAGAGTTGCTCCTGTCACAACAAAAACAGTTGGAGAGCCAAAATATACTGGCTTCTTATGGATGGACGCAGTAGTTGATTGGTTCATTACAGATAAGACTCAAATATCCTTTGAATGTGCAGATGAAACAAGCGGATGCAATAATACTTGGTATAAAGTAACTCCTGATATGAATGAATTTCAATTATATGATGGAGAGCCATTCTCAGTCGGAGAAGCAGATGGCCTTTATACTGTAGAATATTTCAGCGTCGATAAAGCTGGAAATGAGGAAATTCATAAATTTGAAGTTGATAAAATAGATACAATGCCTCCTCAAACAACAAAAACAATTGGACAGCCTCAATTCTTTGATGATGATGAAAGATTATGGGTTTCTAATTTGACTGAATTTATGTTGACTTGCGCAGATGAAGAAGTTGGATGCATGACAAGTTATGTATCTTTTGATAATGAAAAGCCATTTGCAATTAATGAGGATGGCAAATTTACCCTGCAAGGACTTCAAGATGGAGAACATACAATAAATTATTGGAGTGTTGACAAACTTAGTAATCCAGAAACGCTACAAACAGAGACAGATTGGCTTGATTCAACTCCGCCATTGTTAATGGTATTTCATCCTAATAAATTGGAAGCAGGAAACGTTACATCTTGTTATCAAGATATTGAAGCTCTTGTAGGAGATAGTCAGAGTGGAGTTAAAAAAGTCTGGGCTGAATTGTTTAATGAAAGCAAAGAAAAAGTAAAAACAGTAGATATGTTTTTGAGGAATGATGGACTTTATGAAGCGTTAATGGATAAACAATTACCTGCTGGAAATTATCATTTAATTGTTTATGCAGAAGACAATGTGGGAAATATAAATAGTTGGCATTCTTCGGAAAATTTAGTTGCTGGAACATTTGTAGAATATTTGAGTCCTGCAACCTGCTCGGTTAATACAGAACTTGGAGGAAGTTGCAAGTTTACTTATCATGTTTGTATGAGGGGAGCAAATTCAGTAGAATTTTGGATGGATAAAATGGGTATTCCTGGTGTTCCTCCTGGAATGTTGAATGCAACTGTTTCAAAAGGAGAAGGTTTTGCTAATGTGGGTCTTTTAATAGACGGAGAGTCTGGTGTTGTTTCTCCTTTAGAACCATCGAGACTTCAGATAGGTGAACAAATAATAAATGGAAAAACTACATTTGATTTGAATTTACATATTCCAGCAGATACTGCCAGCCAAATTGGAGCTGGAGCGCATAAGTTATTGTATCAAATAGATTCTTTTGACGATGTACCTATTCTACCTATTTGTGGCAATAATATAATTGAAAACACAGAGCAATGTGATGACAATAATATTTTGGATGGAGATGGTTGCAGTTCAACTTGTCAAATAGAATCATTACCCCAATAATTAATTAAAAATGAAATTTTTATTAAATAAGTCGAGAAATTTATTAGTCTTTTTAGTTATAAGTCTTTTTGCTTTAAGTTTTGTTTATGCAGAGGAACCTGTTGGAAGTTATAAGGGAGAGCTCGATGTTAATCAAGAGAATGGAGTTGTTATAATTGGAGGACCTGCAGATTCTGGTTTCTGCGGCAATGGATTAGTAGAAGAGGATAGAGGAGAACAATGTGATTCTAATAACCTAAATGGGCAATCCTGTTCTAGTTTATTGGGTAATTTTCAAGGAACATTAGCATGCCAGCCAAATTGTATTTATGATACTTCTAAATGCAGTGCAGTTCCGCAGAATAACGGCGGAAATAATAATGGCGGTGGAGGAAATAGTGACAGTAGTGGTTCGAATAGAGGTTCATTTTCTGTAAGTGGTGTTGGATTAAGTTGCGTAGAGGAATGGGTATGTTCTGATTGGAGCGAATGTTCGGAAGGAGAGCAGAATAGGGCATGTAATGATAAAAATAATTGTAATACAACTTTAATAGAGCCAGAGACGATGAGGCGATGTGAAAGCAGGCAGGTATTAAATGATGGAGCAGATACCTTGGGCGAAAAAATTAGCCAATTGCTTGGAGCAGTTATAGGAACTGGTTCTGGAAAGAGAAATCTTACAGTTATTTTCATTTTCCTATTTTTATTACTTGCAATTTTAGTAATTGTAAATGCTGCTCGGAAAGGAAATACTGAAAATAACGAGAAAAAAGATATTGAAGTTAAAGGGAAAGAATAGTAGAAAGGTTTTTAAACTATTTATGATAATTAAATATATAAAAATATAAGAGAATAAAATGTCAGAAACTGGAAATCATATGCTTGGGCATACATTGTTGAGAGTTACAATAGGATTGCTTTTCGTTGTTAGTGGTATAAGGAAAATAATGAATCCCGATATGGTTACTGGTATGCTTGGAAATTTAGGTTTTCCAATAGCCCCATTTTTCGCATGGATACTTATTTTATCTGAGGCAATATTCGGAGCACTTATCCTTGTTGGAT
>JBBTWO010000032.1:0-3716 GCA_038062745.1 Patescibacteria group bacterium
TAATATCAGACAGAGGTTAAAAAAGAGAGATTATATAAGGAATAAAAGGAACGAACGATCCAGCCAAAAGCCCGATGCCGGCAACAGTAACTAAAATAATTTTAATGGCACTTGGTTTTTTCTTTTTTTGCATACTTAATTTAAATTACCTCTAAAAATATTTTCTTTCCCACTTTTACTTTGTCTCCGGTGTTAAGTGTAGTAGATATATCAGTTGTAGTTTGGTCATTAACATCAACTGCACCCGCACTAATTAGTCTCTTTGCTTGCTGTTTGCTCCCAATTTGAGAAAAAGCTGCCAAGGTTTCAACTAAATTACCCTTGTTTTCGACTTTTATTGCATCCCCGCTAAAAGTTCTATTTTGAAATGTACTTTCAAATTCCTCCTGAGCTTTGTTGGCAGCACCCTCTCCCCAAAGAATTTTAACTACATTAAATGCGAGTCGTTTTTTCTCAAGCATGGGATTTAAATCAATCCTTTGGCTAATTCCCTCTAAGTCTTCTTCGGTAAGAAGTTCAAATCCAAGTTTTATAACTTCATCAGGAAATGACATTATTCCAGCATAGAAAGCTTCGGGTGTGGAATCTAGAAAAAGTGCATTCCCTGTAGTTTTTCCTACCTTTCTTCCTTCTTTATCGACAAGTAACTTAGTTGTTAGAACGTATTTTTCTTTGCCTTTAACTGCTTTCATTAAAGTTCGCCCAGCCATCATATTGAAAAGTTGATCTGACCCGCCAATTTCTAGGTCGACATCCATTTCAACGCAATCAATGGCAACGGATACTGGATAAAGAAACTCATGCAAGTGAATAGGTTTATCTTCTTTTAATCTATTTTGGAACATATCTCGTTCAATCATTTGGCCAACAGTGAAGTTGGATGTTGTTTCAATAACTTCTTTGAATGTAACTTTGTCTAACCATTCGGAATTAAATTTAATCTCAGCCGGATTATCGCCCTCAAAATTGAGTACTTTTGATGCTTGCTCCTTCCAAGCCTGGGCATTTCTAAGAGTGTCTTCGCGTGTAAGTTTTGGTCTGGTTGCTGATTTGTCGGTTGGATCTCCTATCATTCCTGTAAAGTCACCAACCAAAAAAATGACTTTATGACCCAAGCGTTGAAACTGACGAAGTTTCATCAAACCTACATAATTTCCCAAGTGTAAACTAAGCATCGAAGGATCAAAACCTTGGTAAAGTCTAATTTTTTTCTTTGACATTAAGTCAGCCAAACCATCTTTTGTTGGAAGGACTTCTGCTACTCCCCTTGTTAAGACCTCATCTATTTTGTCCATAAGTGTATTGTAATACAAAGCTAGCCAAAGGTGAAATTGTTTAATTACATAAAACTGTTTAAGTCTTTTTGGTCGGATCTAAGTGTATTCGCGGCCACTTTTTCTTGTCTAGCCAGCATTTCAGGCAGTAGTGCATTAAAGGATGACTCCAAATATAAACTCCGTCTTTCTTAATCTCCTTGCTACATAGATCACAAAATTGTTTTGTAGACATTCGCAATAATAGCACTGCATCTTAGAAGTTGGTCAACTATATCTTTCTTTGCTACAATGAGCATTAAATGTGGAGAGATAGAGCCAGGAGGAGAAGAGTGTATTCAGACTCTTCAAACACTACCCAAGCCAAAAAAATTGCAAAAATTGCCAAGTTTGGATTTATTGGAGTCATTTTGTTAGTTTTAGGGTCACTTCTTTTGATACCCATCTTTGCTATTAGTCTGCCATCCCCTGATAAAGTTGTCAGACACGAAGGTTTCTCTACAAAAATCTATGATCGTAACGGAAAAGTTTTGTACGATATTTTTTCAGACGAGAGAAGAAGTCCAGTAAAAATCGCCGATGTTCCTGAATATCTAAAAAAAGGCACAATTGCCATTGAAGACAAAAACTTCTATGAACATGAAGGCTTTGATATTTTAGGAACCATAAGAGGACTGTCGAGGGTAATTACCAGGGGTAGAGCTCAAGGAGGATCAACCTTGACTCAACAATTGGTCAAGAATGTTCTTTTGACTTCAGATAGAAATATCTTCCGTAAGTTACAAGAATTTATCCTAGCCACCCAAATTGAAAACAAATATACCAAGGATGAAATTATGCAAATGTACTTTAACGAAACGCCATATGGAGGGAACGCAATCGGAGTTGAAACTGCTGCCGAAACTTACTTTGGCAAAAATGTAAGTGAATTAAATTTAGTTGAGAGTGCCTTTTTAGCAGGACTTCCCCAACGGCCTACGGCTTACTCGCCATATTCTTCAACTCCAAAAGCATACATTGCCAGAACTACTGATGTCTTGCGCCGCATGCGGGAAGATGGCCACATCACAAAACAACAGGAAGAGGAGGCAAAGAACCAGCTTCCCGGTATGCAGTTTCAAGCCAAGGGAGCAAATTTCAAAGCACCTCACTTTGTTCAATATGTTCAAAAGATTTTGGAAGAAAGATATGGGGCAGCATTTGTAGAAAACGGTGGTTTACAAGTAACCACCACGCTTGATTTGGAACTGCAAGAAGAGGCGCAAAAAATAGTTGCTGAAGAAATTGAAAAAGTAGCAAATGCATATCATATTACTAACGGGGCAGCCATTACTTTCAATCCAGAAACTGGCGAAATTCTTTCGATGGTTGGATCAAAAGATTTTAATGCTGATGATTACGATGGCCAGGTAAATGTGACCACTTCTTTGCGTCAACCTGGATCGTCGATTAAACCGATTACCTATGTTGCAGCTTTTAAGGAGGGTTTTACTCCAGCAACACTACTTATGGATGTGCCAACTGTTTTCCCTGGGAGTGCAAGTCAGCCAGAGTATAAACCAGTTAATTATGATGGAAAGTTTAGAGGGCCTGTACAGATGCGTTACGCATTGGGCAATTCCCTAAATATTGCTGCAGTTAAGACACTTGCCAGAGTCGGCGTTAAAGACATGCTAACTACGGCATATGATTTAGGAATTACCTCTTTGGAGCCCACTAAAGAAAACCTAAGCCGTCTTGGCCTATCAGTTACTCTTGGTGGTGGTGAAGTAAGACTATTGGAGTTAACAAACGCATATGGAGCTTTTGTGAATGGTGGTTTTAAAGCCGAACCAATAGCAATATTGGAAGTAAAAGATAAAGATGGAAAAGTCTTGGAAAAGAAAGATCCTAAAAAGGGTCAACGCGTAATCAGTGAAGAAGATGCTTTTTTGATAGCTGATATTTTGTCAGACAATAATGCCAGAAAAGAAACCTTTGGAACAAACTCAGCAATTAATATTGCAGGACGCCAAGTTGCCGTTAAAACTGGAACCACCAATGATCGTCGGGATAATTGGACGATTGGTGGTACTCCTCAGGAAGTTACTGGTGTTTGGGTAGGAAATAACGATAACTCTGAAATGAAAGCTTTGGTTTCAGGAGTTTCCGGAGCAGCGCCAATTTGGAGACGAATAACGCTGCAAGCTTTGAAGGGGAAGCCCAATGTAAAGTTTGCCCAACCAAACGGCGTTGTCACGGCTTCAGTTGATATTATTTCAGGCTTCAGAGAACATGATGGCTATCCATCTCGGACAGAATATTTCAAAAAAGGAACCGAACCAAATGGCGCAGATCCTATACACACAAAGTTAAAGATCTGTAAAAATGATGGTAAGCTAGCAACCCCGGCTGATATATCTGGAGGAAATTATGATGAAAAAGAATTCTTTGTTTTTAAAG
>JBBTWO010000033.1:0-5991 GCA_038062745.1 Patescibacteria group bacterium
TTTTTTCTTGGCCGTACTCGCCTTCTTTTTGTAACTCCTCAAGTGATGGAATTACAAACCCTAAAAGTTGCAAAATAATCGAAGCATTAATATACGGCCCCAAGCCTAACGCAGCGATAGAAAATCTACCCAAGGTTCCACCTGAGAAGATGTTCAACAAAGAAAAAATTGCATTACCAGAAAATAATTGTTTAAGAAGCTCTAAATTAACTCCTGAGACTGGAATGTGAGCAACAAGCCTGAAGATTACCAATATTCCTGCCGTAATTAGAATCTTTTTTCTAATTGCAGGGGTCTTTACAAGTTTAGTGAAAAACTGACCGATTGAGGAAAACATTATGTATTTTTATTTTAAACTAATTTTCCACCAGCTGCTTCAATAGCTTTTTTGGCAGACTCAGAAGCTGGCAGGGCTACTTCTAATTTCTTTTCTAACTTTCCTTTAGCTAAAATCTTTACGCCGAACTTGATGGCGTTGTCACCAATAAGATTGGCTTTCATAAGGGCTTCCACTGTTACTTTTGTACCAGCTGGCAAGGTATTTAATTGATCAAGATTAATTGGTAGTGCTTTTGGATGAGGTCTATTTTTAAGTTTTCCTCGCAAAAATGGAAGTCGGTGAATTAAAGACTTCTTAACTTTCATACCTTCAAAAAGAATTCCAACAGAACCTCTGGACTTTTGGCCTTTTTGTCCACGACCGGAGGTATGGCCACCCTTACCGGATCCATATCCTTGACCAAGTCTTTTCTTACCTCTTGTGACTATTTTTTGTAATTGCATGGATTATTTTTTAACTCCTGTTTTTTTTATTTGCTTCTTAGCATTTTTTAAATTTGCTTTTCTTTCAGTCATTTTGTTTAAAGTTTTCAAAGCTTCAAAAGTTGCATATACGTTTGAGATTTTATTCTTGGTTCCCAAAATCTTACCGACTGCATCTCGTATTCCAGCAGCTTCCAAAACTACTCGCATAGTTCCACCAGCAATTATTCCAGTTCCTTTTGGGGCTGGTTTCAAAAGAATCTTTGCTGCTGAGAATTTTTCGTGAACTTCGAAGGCTACAGTTGTACCCTTCATGGATACTTCAATCATGTTTCTTTTGGCATTGACGACTGCTTTTTGAATAGCAGTTCGAACATCCCCCGCTTTGGAGATACCAATTCCAACTTTGCCTTTTTTGTCACCAATAACCAAAAGAGCTGAGAAACGAATTGTGTTTCCACCTTTTGTCTTTTTGCTGACACGTCTAATTTGAACAACTTTTTCGTCGAACTCTTTGGGTTGTGGTACGTAATTACTGTTATATGCCATTATTTTACCTTTCAGCTCAGAACTCCAATCCTGCCTTTCTTGCTCCATCGGCCAAGGCCTTTATTCTTCCTTGGTACAAAAATCCTCCTCGGTCAAAAACTATTCTTTTGATTTTCTTTGCCTTTGCCAATTCTGCTAATTTTTCTCCGACTGCAGCTGCTTTGGCAATTTTTGTTCCAGTCTTCATATCTTTGTCACTGGCAGAAACTAAAGTTACACCTTTGGCATCATTAATAGCCTGTGCATAAATGTATCTGTCAGATTTAAATACTGCAAGTCTTGGCACATCAGCAGTTCCAGAGATTTTAGCTCTGATACCCTTTTTTCGTCTTAATCTATCTTTAGTCAACATATTGTTTTTGATTATTAAGCTGCCTTAGCTGCTTGTTTTCCTGCCTTTCTTCGAACAATTTCATCAGTATATTTAATGCCTTTTCCTTTATATGGTTCAGGTTTTCTGACTGCTCGCACATTGGCTGCAACTTGGCCAACCATATCTTTATCAATTCCTTCAACAGTAACAATTGATTTTTCAAGCTTAAAGGCAATGCCTTGCGGGGCATCAACGATAACAGGGTGTGAGTAGCCAATGTTTAACACCAATTGATTTCCGCGTACTTCTCCTCGGTATCCTGCTCCAACAATTTCCAAAGTTTTATTCCAACCTTCAGTTACACCCTTAACCATATTGGCAAGGTGAGACCTGGTAGTTCCTTGCATACTTATGGATTGCTTGTTGCCACTCTTTGCTTTTACTTCCAACACGCCATCTTTTTGCTCCAGTGTTACTCCTGGAAGTGTTTTTTCCAAGCTGCCTTTTGGTCCAGTGACTTTAATCAAATTTTGATTAACTTCGACTTGAACGCCTGCTGGTATTGTTAGTGGTAGTTTTCCAAATCTTGCCATAGTTTTTTATTTACCAAATTTGAGCAATCACTTCTCCTCCAACTCCGCCTTTCAGCGCATCTTTCAAGGCAACTACACCTTTAGATGTTGAAACGATAAACATTGATCCACCTTTATGAGTAGCCAAAGTATCGGCAGTTACATAAATTCGCAGTCCCGGTTTTGAAACTAATTTCAAATCCAAAAGTACTGGTTCTTTGTGATCATAGGCCAATTTTACAGTCAAAACTCCGTCTTTTTCTTCAACTTCTTTTAAGTAACCTTGGGACTTAAGAACTTTGGCCACAGCCAGTTTTAATTTAGATGTCTCAGTTACCACATCTTTCTTCTTTGCTTTTGCAGCATTTTTAATTTGTATTAAAAAGTCACCAATTTGATAGTTTGTCATATTACCAGCTAGCCTTTCTAACTCCCGGAATCTCTCCACGGGTTGCATATTCCCTAAAACACAACCTGCAAAGACCGAATCTTCTCATATATCCACTGTCTCGTCCACACAATCTACAGCGATTTCTATAACGAACCGCATACTTTAATTTTTTTCCTTCTCTGACAATGTTACTTGTTTTTGCCACTATTTTTATTCCTCTTTCTTTGCAAAAGGCATACCAACATATTCTAATAATTTTCTTGCTTGAGTTGCGTCTTTACTTTTAGTGACAATAGTTACTTCAAGTCCTTTGGTGCGATCAACTTTGGCTAAATCAATTTCTGGAAAAACTGTATGTTCAGCAAATCCGATTGAATAATTACCAGCTGCATCAAATCCTTTAGTGGGAATACCTCTGAAATCTCTTATTCTGGGAAAGACAATTGAAATAAGTCTATCCAGAAAGTTATACATTCTATCGCCCCTTAAGGTTACTCGCAAGCCAACTGGCATGCCGACTCTAATGGAAAACCCTGCAACTGATAGTTTAGCAGGTCTAACTTGTGGTTTTTGGCCAGCTATAAGACCCATTTCTTCAGCAGCTTTGTCCTGCAAACCTTTATCTTTCAAAAGGTTTCCAATTCCCATGTTTATTACTACCTTAGTTATTTTTGGCAAGGCATTTGGGTTTTTAATTCCAAACTCTTTAGCCAATTTTTGGCTAACTTCATTTTGATACTTTTGCTTGAGTGGTATATGTTTTGATTCTGACACGTTATTTCATTTCCTTTCCGCATTTTTTACAAACTCTCATTTTCTTACCATCTTTTACTTCAAACCCAGCTCGAGTAATTTTTTTGCAATTTGGACAAATAAGGGCGAATTTGGAAAAGGCCATTGGTCTGGCAATCTCAAAAATTCCACCTTTTTTATCTTTAGTCAAAGCACTTTTAACATGCTTTTTGTAAATATTTATTTCAGGAATTAAGGCAAGACTTTTCTTTGGGAAGATTTTTTCAATTTTTCCCTCTCGACCCTTGTCTTTTCCTAAAGTTATTTTTACTGAGTCACCTGATTTGAATTTCAACATATTATTATTTGTTTTTTTAAACAACCTCCCGTGCTAAGGATGCAATTTTTGCATAACCTGCTTCTTTTACCTCTCTGGCAACGGGTCCCAAAATTCTAGTTCCTCTGGGCAATCCTTGTTTATCAATAACTACTCCTGCATTATCATCAAAGCGGACATAGGTTCCATCTTTACGGCTTACTTCTTTTCTGGTTCGAACGATAACCACTTTCACAGGCTCCGAATCCTTAACAGCTCCAATTGGATCTGCTCCATCAACAACACATCTGACTACTTGGCCGATGGTTGCTTTTTTACCCACTCTGGCCGAAATTCCAATCACCATCAGTCTTTTAGCTCCTGAGTTATCAGCTGGTTTTAAAATTGATCTTAGTTGTACACTCATTGCTTATTTCCTCTTCTTTGGTTTACTCTTTTCTTTTTTCTTGCTTGGTAATGATTTTTCTTTTTCAGCTTTAACCTTTACAATTCCAGTTGATTCTTCAATAGACAGTAAATCCCATCTTTTAAGTTTGCTGTGAGGTTTGCCTGCTGCAAACTTTACAATATCTCCCGGTTTTGCTTTGCTTTCTTCATCATGAACATGAAAGAGTCTAGTTTTCTTCATTCTCTTTTTATAAAGAGGATGAGCAACAACTCTCTCAACTTCGACAGTTGCTGTCTTGGCCATTTTTGCTGATATTACTTTCCCGATTATTATTTTCATATATTTGTTTTTACTTTGTAACTCCTTCCTTTTGTTTTTGACTCAAAACTGTTAAGGTTTGAGCTAAATTTTTCTTGGCATTTTTGACTAATTTCAAATTTTTCTCCTGTCCTACGCGGATTTTCATATAATCCAAAGAGATTTGCTTTTTCATGTCCTCAGACTGGGAAACTAATTCCTCAACTGATTTTTGTCTTAATTGTTCTAATTCTTTCTTTTTCACTCTATTTTATTCTCCTTTTTTAATTACTCTAGTTTTGAAAGGCATTTTACTGGCTGCTTTTTCAAAAGCTCTAATAACCTGATCTTCTGGTACTCCTGCTACTTCGTAAATAATTCTACCTGGCTTAACAACAGCAACATATCTGTCAATTTCTCCTTTTCCACTTCCCATTCTTTGACCTGCAGTTCGGCCTGTTACTGGCTTATCTGGAAAAACTCTAATCCAAAGTCTGCCTTTTCTCTTTAGTGAGTTGGTGATTGCGCGTCTTCCAGCTTCAATTTGAGCTGCACTCATCCACACCACACTCAAAGCCTTAAGTCCATATTCTCCAAATGAGATATCAGAACCACGAAACGCCAAACCTTGACGTCTGCCTCTAAAGTCCTTTCTGTGTTTGCGTCTTGCGGGCTGTAACATTATTCATGTCCTCCCTCTTTAAATATCCATACTTTTACGCCAACATAACCTCTTTTGAGTAGAGCTGGTACTTTAGCATAGTCGATGTTTTCTCTCAAGGTTTGAGTTGGAACTGACCCCTGATGGAACTTTTCTCGTCTGGCAATTTCAGCTCCAGCAATTCGTCCTCCTAAAACAACTTTAATTCCTTTGGCTCCTCCTTGCATTACTTTTTCCATAGCCTTGGTGACAACCCTTCTTTGGGGCATACGTCGCTCAAGTTCCCCTGCAATTCTCATGGCAACCAAGTGTGCTGAGGTGTCAGGGTTTTTAATTTCGTTAACTTGTAAATCAACTTTCAAATCTTTTGGATTTACTCCTCTTACTTTTTTAATAATATCAACAATAAAATTTCTGGTTTCTTCAATTCCACTTCCACCACGACCTATTACTACTCCTGGACGAGCTACAGAAACTGTGATTACCATTGATTTTGGCAATCTTTCAATTTCAACCGCAGCAATGCCAGCTAATTTAAATCTGTCCATTTGTAATCCAGAATATCCCCCTACATTGTCTACAAACGTTTCTAATTTATCTTTAATTTCTTTTTCAGGCAGATTTATTACTTGATTAAAAATGATCTCCTCTTGAATTAAATCATGATTAATTTTTATTTTTGATTGAGAATTAAATTCATTTTCGTAAGACATAAAAAGATATCCTCTGAGTATAATAATCATCTTAAAAGCACCGTAATAATCAATTTTTTTATATAGCTCTAAACAAATAAATTTTCAATTTCAAAGCAATAGTAGTCAAAAGATTGTTGCAGTTAAGTTTTATCTTGACAACACTCTTCTAAATACTGTAAATTCAAATGCTGGAAGTTTTGATTTAAACTATTATCAACTCTCAAAGGGTATACATAAACTAAAAATCGAATTGTATGCAAAATCTGGTACTGGAAGTATTGCTGATAATTTAGG
>JBBTWO010000034.1:0-2843 GCA_038062745.1 Patescibacteria group bacterium
ATACCGTCAAACCAATTGATGAAGAAGCTATTTTGAATGCTGCCAGAATCTCAGGGGCTATTGTAACAGTAGAGGATCACCAAAAAGCTGGAGGATTGGGGTCTGCTGTTTCTGAAGTTGTTGCCCAACGACATCCTGTGCCAATTGAATTTGTTGGTGTAAAAGATTCATTTGGAGAGTCAGGAACGCCAGATGAATTACTCACCAAATATGGATTAAAGGCAAAAAATATTATTGAGGCTGTCAAAAAGGTCATAATTAGAAAATCCTATTGACATATGTTCTAACGTGTTATAACATAGGTTTATGAAAACAATAAGAGCTGTAAAAGTTGGTAATTCTGTAGCCTTAATTATCCCCAAAGAATTAAGGGAAAAGATGGGTATTGAACCTGGAAATAATTATGATGGGGATGTTATGCAGGGACAAAGAAAGTTGGTTGTTGTTGAACCAGGAGACGATATTACCCCTACAGGCTCTGTTTCTAATGAATTTTTGGAGATATTGGAGGGTGTAAATAAGAAATATGGTCCTGCATTAGCAAAATTAGCAAATCTTTAAAGGTGTCAAAGGTAATATTCCTCACTAGTGAACAAGTTATAACTATCCATTACGATCAAATCGAAAGATATGGAGGAAGTCATGGAATTGCAAGTATTCCTCTTATGGAATCTGCAATAATGAGACCTCAATCAACGTTTTCTGGAAAAGATTTATACCCTTCTATTTTTGACAAGACGGCAGCAATGGTTCATTCAATTATCATGAATCATGCATTTGTTGACGGGAACAAAAGAACAGCAACAACTTGTGGAATAGTTTTCCTTCAGCTTAATGGATACGTGTTGGAGGTTGGTCATGAGAAATTGATTGAGAATGTTTTAAAAGTAAGACATGAAGAATTAAACATAAAACAATTATCTGCATGGATGCAGATCAACTCTCGAAAAATATAGTACTTCGTGGTAAATTGGATATGTGAATAGTTCTGCTCTTGAGAAATTAACCCGCAATGGTAAAGCTTTTTTTCTTGCCTATGATCAAGGTATGGAGCATGGGCCAACAGATTTTAATGAAAAAAATGTTGATCCAGCAGCAATAATTCACATTGCAAATGAAGCTGGAGTTTTTACAGGAATTGTTTTTCAAGAAGGAGTGGCAAAAAAGTATTACCCAATTGGGGGAGTAGATAAACCAAACTTCCCTCCTTTAATTGTTAAACTTAATGGTAAAACCTCCCTTCATCCAGGAGTTGATCCATACAGTCCTCAACTTTGTACAGTAGCCCAAGCTTTAAAAATTGGAGCAACGGGAGTCGGTTACACCATTTACCTTGGTAGTGAGCACGAAGCAAAAATGATGGCCGAGTTTTCCTTAATTGAGGACGAAGCTCATGCTGCAGGACTTGGAGTTATTCTTTGGATGTACCCAAGAGGAAAGTCGGTGGAAGGAAAAGAAACTTCAAAAGATGTTGTTGCCTATGGAGCTAGAGTTGCCTTGGAGCTGGGAGCAGATATTGTAAAGATTCCCTATACTGGGGATCCAGAGTCTTTTAAATGGGTTGTTGAGTCAGCTGGAAAAACATTGGTTGTGGTTCAAGGTGGAAAGAAAAAAGCAACTGAGGGGGAAGTAATTGACGAAGTAAAAGATTTCATGTTAGCGGGTGCTGCTGGCATGGCAGTAGGTAGAAATGTTTGGCAGAGTGAAGATCCAATAGGAATAGCTAAAAAAATAGCCCAAGAAATATATGAATGAACCTTTAGATTTACTTACCATAGGGGATGCAACAATGGATGTATTTTTAATCCCCACTGAATCAGATGTACTTTGCAGTTTAAACGACAAAGATTGTCAGGTATGTTTTACCTATGGTGCAAAAATCCCAGTCAAAAGTATGGAATTCTCGATTGGGGGTAATGCTGCTAATAATGCAATTGGCACCAGACGCCTGGGAATAAAAACTGCAATCGTGGTTTCATTGGGGGATGATAGTGTTGGGAAAATGATTGTTGATAGATTAGTAAGCGAGAATGTTGCAACAAATTTTGTTCATGAACAGACAGGATCTATTTCAAACTACTCAACAATCATTAGGTATCAAGGTGAGCGAACTATCTTTACCTATCACGCTCCAAGAATCTATGAATTTCCAAATAATTTGCCTTTTACAAATTGGGTATATTTAACTTCTTTAGGAGAAAACTTCCGACCCTTTTATGATCAGGTAGTAAAGTGGATTAGCCCACAAACGAAATTGGCTTTTAATCCTGGCAGTTGGCAGTTAAAAAATGGGATAGATAGTATTTCAGATGTTATTGCTAAAACTTATTTATTGTTTGTGAATCGTGAAGAAGCAGAAACGTTAACTAAATTAACCGATTCTGACGGCAAGGAAAAACAACTTCTTAAAGCCTTATTTGATTTAGGAGTAAAGGTTCCAGTTGTAACTGATGGTAATAATGGCTCGTTTTGTTTTGATGGTAATGTTTACATACAAGCTGGGATCTTACCAATTGAAGCTACCGAGCGAACTGGAGCAGGAGATGCCTTTGGAAGTGGGGTGCTGTCAGCACTTATTAAAGGCAAAACATTGAAAGAGGCGATTGTTTGGGGTACAGTTAATTCGACTTCAGTCATCGGGTTCACCGGATCTCAAAAAGGATTGGTTAGAGAAAGTGAAATGGAGGCTTGGCTTGCAAAAGCCAAAGAAATGAAAATGAAGATTGAAGAATTTTAATGAAAATACTAGTAACTAGAAAAATTCCAGGAAATAAATTGCAAGATTTAGTTGTAGCCGGTAATGAAGTTGTAGTTTCTGATTTTGATCGACCATTAACAGCCTC
>JBBTWO010000035.1:0-1214 GCA_038062745.1 Patescibacteria group bacterium
CTCAACAAGAATTGTGTTCTTATTGTCCGATTGCGCCATTAAAAAACACAATTCTCAAATTGTTGAGTCCAAATTTACTTTATCACAAATTACCGATTACAACTAGGAAAAAATTATCTTCTGTGAAGCCATTCGTTAAACGCATCATTGAATGGAGTTGGTTTTCGATCTTGCCTAACTGATCTTACGACAGAACCCATTAAAGCTTTGGCTCTAGTAAGCTGATAATTTTCCCTATAAATTCTGATAGCTGGCACTCCAATTTGAGTATTATCATGTCCATTCCAAGTGTTTACTAAAAATCCCTGTGGCATGCCTGAATCCCACGTTGCGTCAACAATCATCTCACCATTTCCATAAGTAGCATATAAAAATAAGTGAGAATCGACGGGATTTTTAAGAAGGCTAGTGATTTCAGTAGGAATAGGTAAATTTCTCCAATCAAATTCAGCAACACCTAAAGCTACTTGATAACCTAATGTTTGTAATCGGGACGCTAAATAAAAATGTTTTCTAGTACAATTTCCTGCATTTTCAACGAATAGCCGATTTGGGTTTCCATCTAAACCAAGAACATAAGGAACATTTTTGGCTCTCTCAAAAAATTCGGCTGCTTGAGCAAAAACAGCTTCTTTATTCTCAACCTGTACTTGTCTGTTTCTTTCCATGGTCATGGTGCGTAATTTTACTAAAAGATGCTATAATACTCAAAATATGGTTGATCAATTGAATCAACAGCAAGCTGACGCTAAGGCATCGGAGTATCTCCATAGCCTTTTTGATAAAGCTATTGGAGGAGATGTAGAAGCTGGCGGTGAACTATCAAAAATTGCGCTTGGTGGTTTTCAACTTGCTCGTGATTTGGTTGGTCAAATGGATACTCAATTATCAGGAAAGAGTAAGCCTGCACCAGTTATTTTAGAAAAATAATATGAGTTTAAAAGAAACATTGTTTATAGTTACGCATCCAAAAGCGGCACTTGAGGCTAAGTTGCGTCAGGTTGAAGTTGCTATTGAAGCTGGTGGTCCACCTGCAGGGGCAACTATTGAGGAGTTTGTTGAATTGCCAGTTTCTAAAGCAGCAGAATTAATTAGTGCAGCAAGGAAGAAAGAATTTCCAGGTGGTGGTGTCCAACTAGAAGATTGGTCAAAAGAGGATCAACCAAGACTGTTAAGAGGTGAACGTCCGAGGGGTGTGCCTATACATAGAAATT
>JBBTWO010000036.1:0-13272 GCA_038062745.1 Patescibacteria group bacterium
AGAAAACCCAGGTCATAGTGGTTTAAATTGGAACTCAAATGGTCAAGCTATTTGGAACAACAGCTGTAATATAGCTAGAGAAGTTGATCCAACCCCAACCCCAACTCCTACTGCTACTCCTACAAATGAAACAACTGATGTCTGTGCAAACATTGATGGAATTCAAACAAGTGTACCTTCTGATTACCATCTTGATGCCTCACAAAGAAATTGTGTGCAGTTTTCAGTTCCTGGTGCACCTGACAATGGAACTGGCGGAGGTGGCCAAGTATTGGGAGCATCTATCATGGCAGCAACTGGAACTGGTGAAGACTTACTTGCAATGATGTTTGCAATTGGGTCTTTCTCTTTTGGATTAGGTATAAGAAAATATGCCTATGCCAGCGTTTCTCAAAAATAATAACTTCATTTCGCTTTTTCTAATTTTCATTGGTGTTACCTTGATTGGTTTTGTCTTTGTTTGGAGAATTCAGCAAAGGATATTGTCATTTAACTCGCAGCCTGCCAATGCCCAGCAAGTTGAGGCTAAAAATATTCCTGGAAGAATAACTATCCCCAAGATCAAACTCTCTCTCCCTATTGAAACCTCAACCATTGAAAATAAAGTTTGGCAGATATCAGACACTAGGGTAAGTTTTTTGGATATTTCAGCTGGACTTGGACAAGGTGGAAATACAGTTTTGTATGGCCACAATAAACAATCCATCTTTGGCCCAATTAGGTGGCTCAAAGTTGGAGATGAAATTGGTGTTACTGATCAAGAGGGAAAGGAGCACAGGTACATAATTGACAAAACTGTTACAGTAAACCCTGACAATATTAGTTTTGTTGAACCAAAGACTAAAGAAACCTTGACCATTTATACATGCATTGGTCTATTTGATAGTAAAAGATTTATCATCGTTGCCTATCCAGTGAATCCTTGACTTATAACTTTCTTTGGCTCAAAATGTATCCAATGTCACAGCTGACACGCAAATTGATCTTCTTATTTGTTTTTGGATTATTAACTGTTTTTTTGTCAACCAATCTTCAGGCAAGCAATGAGAACTCAGATCGTGGTCCACTATCAAAAATTACTTTTGTCCATTACAAAAGACAAAATGCAAAACCAGCAGGAGCTGGTACATCTGGTAAGACTGCTTGTTATGGCTTTATCGCCAAGGGTTTAAAATGGAAAACCAATGAAGGCTTTATTGTTAATCCGACAAATACATATGGACTGTCAGAAAGCTTCCTCAAGTCGGCTGCTGACACTGGAATTTCTCAATGGGAAACGCCCGCTGGGAATGTTTTTGGTGACAGCATCATAAGCTCATCAGCTATAGTTGACTTAGATGTAGTTGACGACAATAATGTCATTGCTTTTGGCTCTTACCCCGATTCAAATGCAATTGCGGTAACTAACGTTTGGGGATATTATTCAGGACCAATTAATACCCGCCAAATTGTTGAGTGGGATATGATTCTTAATAACAATTTTGTTTGGGGAGATGGCGCTTCTAACCCTTCTGTTATGGATGTTCAAAATATAGTTACCCACGAATTGGGTCACGCTGCTGGAATGGCGGATTTATATAATTCCAGCTGTAATTTGGAAACCATGTATGGCTATTCAACAGAAGGGGAAACCATCAAGAGAACTTTGAATACTGGAGACATTTTAGGTATTACTGCTCTCTATAAATAATCCTTTCATTCAACCTTGATCAAATAGCTTCAAGCAGTTAATATTAAAGCAATGAATATACTGGTTCATCTTTTGTTTCCCCATCAGACAAACAATCATAAAGCAAAAATTATTCATCCTTCGGGACTGTCTTTAGTTTTATGTTTTGTTTTGGTATTTCAATTGCTAGTACGGGGAGTTGGAATTGCTAATCCTCAAGTACTTGGATTTGCTGCCAATATTTCTCCTTCAGAAGTAATTAGACTTACAAATGAAAAAAGAGCTCAAAATGGCCTCGCTCCAGTTAACTACAATGCTGCACTGTCGGCTGCAGCGCAAGCTAAAGCTTCGCACATGATCAACTTAAGTTATTGGGCGCATATTGCGCCTGATGGAACTCAACCGTGGAAATTTTTTGGCGACGCGGGATATAAATATAAATATGCAGGAGAAAACTTGGCAAGAGACTTTTCAAATCCATCCTCAGCAGTAGATGCCTGGATGGCTTCATCGTCTCACCGCGAGAACCTGTTATCCAGTAAATATAAAGATATTGGGGTGGCAGTTATTGATGGCCAATTGTCAGGAGTAGAAACAACTATTATTGTCCAAATGTTTGGAACTCGTGCCGGAGACGTGTTGCCAACTCAACCGGTTGCAGTTAACACCCAAGCTCCACCGACAACCGCAACGGCAAAACCAACGGCAAGGTCAACTCAAAGGCCACAGGCAACTGTCCAGCCAAGTGCCACACCAACCCAAGTTCCGATCTTGGCTCAAGTGCAACCAACTGCAACTGCTACACCAATTGGTACACCAAGAGTGCTTATTTCACCCTTTAATGTTACTCGGGGTGCTTCAAGTGTGATTGTCAGTGTTTTGTTAATTGTTTTGATTGTTGATATGGTAATTATTAGTAGAAGAAGAATTGCCAGAGTGTCAGGCAGATCTTTTGCCCATTTTGCTTTTTTTGCCATGATTCTGGCAGTTATTATAATTATGAAAGCGGGTAGAATTATATGATGCGAGATCTTTCCAGACATGTAGCTCACTACACACCCTTATTTGGCATCTTTGTGTGTGGGATTTTAGGCTTCTGGTTGTATTCATATGACAGGAAGTTCCAAATGGCCGTGGCAGTGGCTGTTGCCGTGTCCTACGTCGTTTGGGGGGCAGTACACCACTATCTACATAAAGACCTGTATTGGGAAGTACTTTTTGAATACGTCATGTTTGCTGCCGTGGGGCTGGTTGTCTTAGCTTCCGCAATCTTCTGGGCATAAGTAATGTTTGTGATAATATAGTTGTTACCAATATGAAAGGCGTAATTCTAGCTGGTGGTTTAGGAACACGACTGCGACCTCTAACCTTAATAACCAATAAACATCTACTTCCTGTTTTTGATAAGCCAATGATTTTCCACCCAATTGAAACTTTGGTAAAAGCTGGTATTACTGAGATATTAATTGTTGTTGGTGGTCCACATGCAGGACACTTTATAAGTGTTTTAAAAAATGGAAAAGATTTAGGATTGAAACACTTAGAATTCGCCTATCAAGAAGGTGAGGGGGGAATTTCTCAAGCATTATCTTTAGCAGAAGATTTTTCAGACAAGGATAATATTACTGTGATATTGGGGGACAACTGTACTGATGCAAATATCTCCAAAGATGTTAAAAACTTTAAAGAAGGGGCACTGATATTTTTTAAAAAAGTAATCAACCCAGAGCGTTTTGGAGTGGCTGTTTTTGATAACAATAAAAATATAATTGGTATTGAAGAGAAACCAAAAAAGCCAAGATCAAATATGGCTCAAACTGGACTCTATATCTATGACAATACAGTTTTTGACAGAATAAGAAAATTAAAGCCGTCAAAGCGAGGAGAGTTGGAAGTCACAGACCTCAACAATTCTTACCTGAAAGATAAACAATTTAAATGGGCAGAATTAAAAGGGTTTTGGTCTGATGCTGGAACTTTTGAAAGCTTGTTTGAGGTGAATAAATATTGGTCAAAAAAGAAAATAAACTAAATACTTCTACTTCTTTTTTCTGATTCTTGTTGTCTCCATTTATCAATTTCTGCATGATTTCCGGTTTTTAAAACTCCTGGAACTTCCCAACCATTGTAATTTTCTGGTCTGGTGTATTGGGGATATTCAACAATACCAGGATTGGTGTGGGATTCACTAACAGTAGCATCCATCCCTGCTCCTAAAACTCCAGGAATGAGTCTAATTACTGCATCGGTAATAATCATGGCAGGAATTTCTCCGCCTGTTAAAACATAGTCACCAATGGAAATTACCTTGTCAACTAAGTGTTCGTTTATTCGGTAGTCAAACCCTTCATAATGTCCACAGAGAATGATTAAGTGATCACTCTTTGCAAATTCAACTGCTTTTTGCTGAGTGAATTTTTTACCTCCTGCATCCATGAGGATTACTTTAGAATTTTGTTTTTTTAAGTCTTTTAAAACACCATCAATAATGTCAACACGAATAAGCATGCCTGGCCCTCCACCATATGGCTTATCGTCAACTGTTTTCCTCTCTCCTTCTCCCCATTTTCTTAAATCGTGAATGTTTATTTCCACTAGTCCCTTTTCTCTGGCTTTCCAGAGCATAGATTCATCAAAGGGACCAACAAACATATTGGGGAAAAGGGTTACAATATCGATTAACATTGCTTGTATTATACTCTGTAATGGTGTTAAATTCGAAACATATGCGCGTAACGGTCTTGATTCCTACATATAACGAAAAAGAAAATATTACTAAGCTTTTGAATGAACTTTTGCAAAGATTCAAAAAACTTCCTAAACACACATTTAGTATCTTAATTGTGGATGATAATTCTCCAGATGGAACAGGAAAAATAGTTAAGCAATTTTCCCAAAGATACAAAAACATTTATTTGCTGTCTGGTAAAAAAGCTGGTCTTGGAAAAGCTATGATCAGAGGATACAAATATGCCCTTTCAAAACTAAAACCTGATATTGTAGTTACCAATGAGGCCGATTTTGGATTTAGTTTTAAACACCTATCCTTAATGCTTGGCAAAATTAAACAGGGAGTTGACGTTGTGGTTGCTTCCAGACATGTAGGAGACGGTAGGAGTGATGGTTGGACACTAAACCGCAAACTTAATCACTTCATTGCAAATACCTTTTTTGCAGGCACCATTGCTGGAGTGACCCAGGTACATGACAAAAATGGAGCATTCAGGGCAATAAGAGTAAAGGATGTATTGGATAAAATTAATTTTGACAAACTTCCCTCTCAGGGTTTTGGCTTTTTCTTTTATCTTTTGTATGAATTATCTAAAGTGACTGACAAGTTCTTTGAATTCCCGTCAGTGTTTACTTTCAGAACTGTGGGAGAATCAAAAGTGAGCTTTAACCCCAAATATGTCAAAACTTATCTGGGAGATATTGCAGAATATATAAAACTGGCATTTAAAATTAGACTAGAAAGAAGTAAGCAAAGCTTGGCTCCATTCGATAAACAAATGTAGTAAAATAATAAACAATGGCAAAAGTAATTGTAATCATTCCAACATACAATGAGAAAGATAACACTCAAAGTATGATTGATACTTTGGCAGACGTATTTACTGGTATCAAAGATCATGAAATGAATCTTTTATACGTTGATGGGAATTCTCCAGATGGTACTGCTGACGTTGTCAGAAAAAACCAACAAAAATATACGTGGCTTCACTTGCTGGTTGAAACAAAGAAGGAAGGCCTTGGTATGGCTTATGCAAAAGGTATGCAACACGCAATGACCGAACTCAAGGCCGATTATTTAATGGAGTTTGATGGGGATTTTCAACATAAGCCGACAGATATTCCAAGACTAGTTGAGCAAATCAACAATGGTTACGATTTTATAGTTGGTTCTCGCTACATAAAGGGTGGTTCAATTCCAAAAGAATGGGGCTTCAAAAGACAATTTTTGAGTATTGTTGGAAATTTAGTTGCCAGAGTACTTTTAATTTTACCCAGACTCCACGATGTTACTGGGGGTTTTAGACTCTCAAAAGTAAAAGGCTTTATGGCAGAGTTTCCTTTTGAAGAATTGCTTTCCAGAAGCTTTGCTTACAAGATCCATACCTTCTTTTATATGGTTCAAAAAGGTGCCAAGGTAAAGGAAGTGCCAATTGAGTTTCAATCACGAACTGAAGGAGAATCAAAAATCATTAAAAATGAAATGCAGGAAACCTTGCGAGTTATCTTTATGCTTCAATATCAAAACCCCAAAATTCGAAAATTCTTGAAGTTTGCTACTGTTGGTTTTACTGGATTTATCGTCAATTTTGTTTTGTTAAGGGTTTTTAGAGGTGCAGGTTTTTCAGAGACACTTTCTTGGGCACTGTCAACTGAAGCTGCAATAGTTAGCAACTTCACACTAAACAATATTTGGACTTTCAGTGAACAAAAGATTGAAGGTCTAGTTAAACTGGTGTCTAAGTTTTTCCAGTTTAATTTGACTTCTGCCGGCGCCTTGGTTATTCAGTCAGTTCTGGGGCCATTGGGAGTTAAACTCATTGGTGAACAATATGACTTTATAGTTTTGGCTTTTGTAGTTGCTTTTGTAGTCTTGCCTTATAACTACATTATGTATAACATTTTCATTTGGAAGACCTGGAAACATGAATGAAGGCTTGTCCCCAAAGGAAAGAGAGCAAGAGTTTTTTAGATTTTGTATTAGAGAATATCTTAAATATGGTTCTGTTGACGAGGTTTTTAAAGCAAATAGCTACAATCTTCCAATTTCATACCCAGCTTTTCATAGGCTAGTTAAAAACTGGGGGATTGTCAAAGCTGCAGGGCCTAATCAAACGCTCGATGAAGCAATCAGGTTTATGGATATTTTGGCTCAGGAAAAAATTCCACTCGAGCGGCTTTACAGAAAACTACCTCCCAGTTTCCAAACTTCAATGTCAACTATGCATAGGATCTTGCAACACGTCAAAGAAGGTGTAGTTAGAAGATCCGGAACAGCTTTGGTAATAACAAAAGAGGTTGACCCAAATATGATTTTAGTAGCAAAAGACACCAATAGAAGATTAAGGGTTGATGATAGAGAAGGTAATCTATCCATCCCCATGGGTTTTTCAAAGCCAGGTGAGCAGATGGGAGACTCAATACTGCGAGTTTTGCAAAGGGAAGTATTTGCTAGTCATGCCGTTAATAAAACCATGCCTGCAGGGTGTCACCCTGCAGATGAGCCATTCATGTACCTTGATATTGCCGATGTAAGAGTGCAGGTTATCCACCTTACATTACCAGAAAGTATTGATAATTTTTCTAGTTTTAAATTAACAGATCACGCATTTGTTCCAGTTGATGAAATCATTTCAAATTCTAAATCATATAGGTGTGGCGTAAGTGAGATAGCTAAAGGTTATGTCACTTGCCTGCAAGGTGAGACCTTGCAGGAGCCAGTCTTTAGCGTTTCGATGCTAAATCAGAGTTTAGCGATGGGTTGGCTGCAGAATTTCGATTTAAAATAATCCCAGAGTTATCTTTTATTATCTTCTCTCCAGTGTCTAAACATTCCGGACAAACATCCCGCGGTGGAAATATATATTCATTGCAGAGACTGCAATGTTCTCCTTGTAATTTATACCTTTGATTATTAAGTCTCCAGTGACGCGCTATTTCCATTTGGATAATACTAGACCAAAATTGCTTTCAAATACTCTCAGAAATGATCACTGGAAAAAAGGTAACCAATTGGAGATTGGCATGACATTTTGGGAAATGTAAGCCAGGGAGAACAAATATACCGGTAGGGCAATAAACATTATTAAAAACTTAAATTCCTTTTGCTTGAAAACATCCCTAAAGGCAACAAATAAGAATGGAACAATTGGTAGTGAGTATCTAATGATGTCACGGTGGGAGACAAAAATAATGGTTGCAAAAAATATAGCTACAAAGTAAGCAAGTGTTCGTTGTTTATCTTGCATTAATTTAATTAGTCCCCAGAAGGATAAAACATAAACAAAGATTACTTCTTCTAGCCAAAATGTTCCCACCCAAGAAGCTGAGTAATTAAATATTTGAAATGGAGGAAAAAACAGATGAATATTATCTCCGGAATGAAAGTAAGCAAAGAAGTCGTGATATGTAAAATAGTACAGACCAAATACAGACAATAGGGCCAGGGGAATAAGCAGGATAGGATATGCACGCCACTCAAGTGAGGCAAACCACTTGCCAAAATTGGTTGTGGCCAGGCGTTTTAATTCTGGCAATTTCAAAGCCAACATGTAGGCGACAAATAACAGAATTCCTGGTGACTTGGTTGCAGCTGCTACTGCTCCCCAAATTCCTGCCCACCAATATTTTTTGTTTTGAAAGAAATACACTGAGGCAATAATTGCTGCTAGAAATAAAGGTTCTGGAGATCCAACTGATCTAACAATCAACCAGCGGGCAGGGAAAATAGAAAAGAAGATAGTCGCCCAAATCGCTTGTTCGTCAGTTAGGTACTGGGAAATTAGTTTTCTGAAGAAATAAATTGCCAGAATAGACGAAAGCATTGTTACAACCAGTGGGGAATAAATGGATAGATATACAAAAGAGAACAATCTGATTAGCAGTGGATATGCAGGAAAATGGGCTGCGTAATATTCGACTGGCAGGCTAAATTCAAAACCTTTAATGATGTCGGCATTATATAAGCTCTTGGCAACCACTAAGTACAAAGGCCCATCATAATTAGCAACTATTGTCGCCAGTCCTTCTTGTGGAAGGGGGATATTCCAAAATTGTGGAGTGCGAAGGAAAAATGGCAGCCAGATTAAAATTGTGGGCAAAAGCGACAAAATCGCAGCAACAGTAATTTCTTTTAGAAACTTAAGCATTATTTGTAATATAATATCATGTGGCTCACATTATTGACCAACTTTCAGTCTTTTTCCCCTCATATAATGAAGAAGGCAATGTCGAAACTACAGTAAACAAAGCAAAAACAGTTTTGGAAAAAATTGCTAGAGAGTGGGAAATAATCATTGTTAACGATGGTTCAAAAGACAAAACTGGAGAAATTGCCGACCGTTTGGCAAAAACAGATAAGAGAATAAGAGTGATTCACCTAAACCCCAATCGTGGTTATGGTGGGGCTTTCAAAGCAGGTTTTTATGCAGCCCGCTACTCCTGGATTACGTTTACCGACGCGGATGGTCAATTTGATTTTTCAGAGGTAACCAATTTTATTGAAAAACAGCGACAGACTAAGGCAGATTTAGTTATTGGCTACTATAAAAAGCGCCAAGTTTCAAAATTTAAAATCTTAACCAGTAGAATGTGGGAATTGGCAGTATTGATGTTGTTTGGCTTGCTAGTTCGCGACATTGATTGTGGTTTTAAATTTGTTTCAAAAAAGGTTATTGATACGATACCAAAACTGGAAGCAGAACGGGGAGCTTTTATTTCAAGCGAGTTTTTAATTAAAGCCCGCAAAAAGGGTTTCAAGATTGTGGAGATTCCAATTACTCATTACCCAAGAATGAAGGGTGAGGGAACAGGAAGACATATACGAGTAATAATGCAAAGTTTTGTGGATTTGTTTAGATTGTATTTCAAGTTAAGATAATTAAAATTATGAAAAAATTAACCAGCCTAAAAAACAACACAATTACCTGGATAAAGAATAATAAAAAAGAAGCCATATTTATTGGGCTGATTATTTTAGTAGGATCGGTGATGCGTCTTTATAGAATTGATGAGTATATGACATTCTTGGGAGATGAAGGCCGCGACGCGATTGTGGTTAGGAAGCTTTTGGTTTATGCCGACCCAATCCTAATCGGTCCAGGGACTTCTATCGGCAATATGTATCTTGGGCCTTTGTACTACTATTTAATAGCTCCAAGCCTTCTTTTGGCGAACTTCTCCCCAGTTGGCCCGTCTATTTTTGTAGCTCTTTTGGGAGTAGTGACAATTGGTTTTGTTTATCATGTAGCAAGAAAGTGGTTTGGGAAAACTGCAGCTTTTGCGGCAAGTATTTTATATGCTATTTCCCCAACCGTATTTATTTATTCTAGATCCAGCTGGAACCCCAATGTCATGCCCTTTTTTGCTCTTTTATGTATTTATTCTATCTGGAAAGTCTGGCAGGAGAAAAAATACAACTGGCTTCTAGTATTGGGAATTTCATTTGCTTTTGTTCTTAATTCCCATTATTTAGGATTAGTCTTAGTTCCCATTCTAGGAGTGTTTTGGCTCTTGGCTTTTATTAAAGATACCAAAAACAAAAAAAACATTATTATTAAATCTTTGATTTCCTTAGCTATTTTTCTTTTTTTGATGAGTCCTTTAGTTATTTTTGATCTTAGGCATGGAGGGAATAACTTTCGGGCTGTTAAAACTTTCTTTACCCAACGGGAAACTACTCTCTCTGTTAAACCCTGGAATTCTGCGAAAAATATTTTGCCTGTAACTCAAGAATTTTTGACTCGCCTTCCAGGTAGTAGAAATGAAATTGCTGGTACAACTGTTTTGGTGGTAAGTGGTTTGTTTGTTGTTTGGTTAGTGAGTAAGAAAAAAACTACTCCAGCACACCTACTGTTGTATGTCTGGCTTATTTTTGCTTCCTTGGGGTTAGCGGCTTATAAACAACATATCTATGATCATTATTATGGTTTTTTCCTTGCAGCTCCATTTTTACTGACTGGAGCGGTTATTCAGAAGATGACAGAAGCAAAAAATAAATACTTAAAACTATTGGCGGGAGTTTTTGTTCTTGGACTCATTGTTCCAAGTATTATCAATAGTCCCCTGAAATACCCTCCAAATATGCAGATGAAAAGAGCTCAAGTAGTTTCAAAAAAAGTAATTGAACTAGCAAACAACGAAAAATTCAATTTTACCCTAATTGCTCAAAGTAACTATGATACTGGCTACAGGTATTTTTTGGATTTGTACAAAGCGAAAGTGACAGATATTGACCCCATGGATACAAAGAGTACAATACAACCTTACCTATTTGTAGTTTGTGAAATGCCCAAGGAAAAGTGTGATCCGACTCATAATCCTAAAGCAGAAGTAACCAGTTTTGGCTGGAGCAAGATTGATGGGGAATGGGAGGAATTTGGGGTGACAATTTTTAAATTAGGACATGCAAGATGAACGATAAAAAATTCTATCAAGAAATAAATAGTGAATTTAAAACTTTACTTAACGAAAAAGTTTTAGATGCAAAATCAATTGTCATTTCCTCGCACACATCTCCAGATGATGATTCAATATCATCTGTTTTGGGTGTCTATTATTATCTTACCGAAATTCTAAAGATAAACAAAAACAAGATAAACATGTTGTATACAGGTGAAAAACTAAGTACCTGGGAATACTTCAAAAACTTTTCAGAAATACGTTTTGTTGATGATATCTATAAACACATATCTCAAGATGACATAATTATTTTTGTTGATGGCTCAGGTTGGAAAAGATTTAGTAGAAGCGAGGAAATTGCAAATCTCAAAAATTATGTAATCTGTATAGATCATCATCCCACCCCTGAAAATATATTTGATTTCCATTTAGTGGCTACACAATATCCAGCTTGCGCTGAAATAATATATAGATTGTTTTTTGAAGGCGAAACGCTCGATAAAGAAATTTGTGAAATACTATTGATGGGCATATTGGGAGACACAGGTAACTTTAGATTCATAAAACCTCAGCAGCACGCAAGTTTCTCAGTAGCTGAAAGATTGGTCAAAGATGGCCAAATTACAGTAGAATCTCTCCAAAGTAAATATCAATCTATGGCAATAAATGTTTACAAGGCTCTGCAAGAGTTTATGAAGAATAGCACAATTGAACAGGTTGATGGTTGGCCGGACTTTCTGGTTTCTTATTTATCGCCAGAATATGTTAAGGAAAACAAACTAGACGATAACGTCGTAAGTGAAGCTTCAGGATTCTTTGCCCCTTATCTTAAAGGAATTAGAGAGGTTGAATGGGGTTTTACGGTGATTCCAAAGTTTGCTGACGGTATGTGTAGAATTTCATTAAGATCAATTCCAAATTCAGTTAGTGTAAGAGACATGATGGAAAAAACTGGCTTTGGAGGAGGACATGATAGGGCAGCTGGAGGAAAAGTAAAGAGCGGTGACCCCCATGAGGCAATAAAAATAGTCACTGATTGGATGAAAGCGAACAAACCAGTTATTATTTAGCAATTTGTGAAATTTCTCAATTTTAGGTATATAATTGCCCTATGTCTAACAATAAAGGTGTTCAAAAAACCACTTCTCTTCAAGCTTGGAGTAAATTAACTGAAGAATATTTTGGCAAAAAACTTAGGATTGAAAATAGAAAAGACAGAGAAATAATTTATGGATTTTTGAAGCAATTCAATTTGCCCTACGAAAGATTTCATTCTTTCAAGTCTGGTGATCAAATTAGCAAGGAGAAGTTTTCGGAATCAATAGGAGATTTGGGTTTTCCATATTGGATTAGTGCAACACCAAAATTGGGAATAAATGATTTGGGAAGATTGTCTAAGTTGGGACTTGAGTCAGTAGAAGATGGGTGGAATTTTCTTCAATCAATTGAACGCTTGAAAGATTATAAAGTAATCACAATGCAGTACCCAGATGAGATTGAGTTTAAGGGAACTGTTGTTGTTTCTAAGAATTTGAATGGAATTGCGGAATTTGTAGAAGGAGATCAACACTTGCAATTAATTTCTGGCCAAACTCTACCAGATCCAATGCTTTTCAATCAACAAAAAATTATCAGATATTCAAAAACGATTGAAAAAAATATCAAGAAGAGCTTTATTCTCTGGTTTCAAATATGTCTGGACATTATGAGTTTCAGTATGGTTCAACGCCGGATAAACCAAAGAGTATAATTTTCTTTGATTTTAACGATGAAATGGCTTATGAAGATATTGATAGTTTATTCAATGACTTGTTGATTTATTACGAAAAAGAAAAATCTGGGATAAACGGTTTTGACATTAGAGGAATTCCAGCGAGTCTCGGGAAAGCAGTGGGGCTTTGTATGATTGTTATGAGTAGCGACTTAGAAAAAATGCACGAGGTAAAGGATGGGGATGTATTGGTAAGTGATACAACAAATCCAGATATGACGCCAGTCATGAAAAAAGTTTCTGCAATTATTACTGACATGGGTGGTGTCACTAGTCATGCAGCAATAGTTACAAGGGAATTGGGAATACCTTGTATAGTTGGCACCAAAAATGCAACCAAGATTTTGAAGGATGGAATGAAAGTTGAGGTTGATGCTTTTAGTGGAACTATAAAGATAGTTTAAGCTTGTGCTAGAATTATTTGTGACTCACTTTATTTCTTCATTTAAAAAAGAAATTTCTTCAAATAAGTTAGTTTATTTACTTTTACCCCTAATATTTTTGATTGGATTTTTTTTGAGAATTTATAGAATTGGTGATTTATTGGCTTTTCATTTTGATCAGGGTAGGGATGCTTTAGTCATTTGGGATTTAATCAAAAACAAAGAACTGTTTCTCATTGGTCCAACGACTGGGTTGGCAGGAATTTTTAGAGGTCCATATTATTACTATTTAATTACCCCATTTTATTTTCTTGGTAATG
>JBBTWO010000037.1:0-10131 GCA_038062745.1 Patescibacteria group bacterium
AGGAGGTGATATCTTAAATTAGCAAAAAGTTGTCCAGTCGGATGGGTAAAGCTTAGTAAGTAGCAACTCCACACCATTAGTTTCTGGTTTAATTAAGTCTGCAATTATAACTAATAAATCTGCTCGTGAAGCATCCATCTTTGATAACGGAGCCAAACTAAACGGAGAATAAAGATTGTTAATCATACTTTTTATGGAAACTAAAGATTCTTCTGTGTGATTGGGATCAGCACTATCCAGAACCATTACATCATCAGTATCTAATTTCGATCTAAACCAACTTATTACTTCCTTCACTCCTGCTTTATTCAAATCATCATCCAAGTTAAAAATATTTAATATTTGTTGCCACTGTTCTGCAAAACCAGGTGCGATTATATCTTTAAGTTTACTTGCCCCTGCCAATGCTTCTTCGTTTGCATCAGTCATGGGAGTTGTCAATATCGTCATTATTCTTGATGAACCCATGTATTCTCTTAATGCGGGAACAATATTAGAGGCAGTTCCAGTTTCCAATTCCTCATTATATTTAGCCACTTTATCCTGAACGCTCTGTTTAGTCTCAGCAGACAATGAGTCACTAAATTGCTGCCCTCTAAAATGCTCTAAATATTTCCACCACACAGAATCCATTCCTCTCAAAAAATTATCACAATATCCAATACGCTCAGCAGGAGAGGATAATTTACAATACTGATTCATGTCAAAATTGAAGTCCAACGCCCTGGGTTCTTTGTTGTTGTCTATAGTGTCTTCAGCCATTTTTTAATTATATAGAAAGTTTAATGATTATTTTCCACCTTTGTCATGCATGGCTTCGTGGATATCTTTCAATTGTTTGTTTGTTACGTGGGTATATATCTGGGTAGTTGAAACATTCTTGTGTCCTAACATCTCCTGAACGCTTCTTAAGTCTGCTCCTGCCATCAGAAGATCTGTGGCAAATCCGTGGCGAATCGAATGAACCGTTGCATCTATTGGTAACTTAATCTTTCTTACATATTTTTTCATCATTCTTTGCATTGATCGGGGAGTAAGTCGTGTCTTTTCATCAGGAGTAGATGGATCTATCGTGCCCTTATGTCTAATAAATAGTGGTCTAAAATGGTCTGTTCTACTATCTAGATATTTTTTAAGCCACTCACAAGATCTTTTTGAGAGGAATACAACTCTAGCCCTACCACCCTTCCCAATCACACCAAATTCCCGTTTATTGAAATCTATTCTGTCTCTATCAAGTCTTACAATTTCAGAAACACGCAATCCAGTTGAATACAATACCTCCAATATTGCTTTATCTCTTATTCCTTGTATATTGCTAAGTGTTGGTGCATTCAAAAGTCTCTCCATATGCTCACCACTTAAAAATTTAATTTGCCTGTCTGGAACTTTGGGTAAATCAATTTTGTCAGGTGCCAATACATCAAAATCATTTTTAAGAAGCCACTTAAGGAATGATCTTAAAGCTATAGCATGATAGCTTTGAGTTCTCCTGCCCAGCAGTTCGTGTTTACCATCTGATAATTCTGCCAAGTATAGTCTGTAGTGTCTGACAGTGTCTTGGTTAATATCTTTCAGCTCGTGTCCTGATTTGTTTTTAGTTAGCCAATTATCAAACCTGGTTAAATAATGTCGGTAATTTCTTATCGTTAGGGGAGAGGAGCCTTTTTCAACTTTTAGATAATCCAAAAATTCATCAATGTTTTTTGAAATGGGGGAGACAGGTGTGGAATTGTTGGCAGGTTCCATCTATATATAATATTAATCTCGCAAATAGAGGTTGTCAATAATGTGCGACATTGGCTAGTCGTTTAAGAATTCTCCAGGTGTACCACATATTTCTGGCTCCATTCGAATTGTTAATCTCAATTACTCTTGGGTGAGGAAATTTCCCAATATCTTGCTTGTAAGCCAAATATACAGCTATAGCCTCGGGGTTACTCTCAATTGTGGCTCTAACATGGTCAATTGAATCATCAAACAATACATTATTTCCTACAGTCTGAGCCTTGAATTTAGACCCATCAACCGTATGATCTGACCTGATACTTACCTTCTTTACCCAGGGCGCAAAATTACCAAGCAAAGCATGTGTACATTCCGCTAATTCAGGAATTCGTGAGGTAACAATTTCTTGTTCAAATCCAGCTGCATCCAACATTTGCATCACAAACTGTGCACCAGCCACATCTGGAGCTTTAGATAATACATCAGAATCAGTCCAATATGTCCATTCATATTTATTCATCTGCCCATAATCCAGATTAAGATCTGATCTACGATTTAGTAATATTTCAGTTATTCCATTAAAACCAATAACTTCTTCAGGTTTTATTAAAATTCCAAAATCATTTTTTACACATTCCAAAACACTATCTAAAGAATTTTTACAAGTTCCATCAATATCCCAAAAAATTTTTCGATCGCCAAATAATCTTTGAAGTCCTAAAATAGTTTTTTGGTCTGGATACCTTGGCAGGTCAACTTTTGGAATTTCAATTGACATTACCAGAAATTATAATCACTAACTTAAAATTAGCAAATTTTGAGGCTAATTTGAGGCTAAAACCTCACCAAATCGATTTTAAGGCCTGTCTGACTTCTTATCCATATACTTAATCATCTTCTGAAGGCTGATTTGCCCATTTAAGTGTTTAATAACTAATTTATGCCATTACGGAAATATTTTAAAGGCGCATATTTTCCAGGGGAGACGGGGGAGACCTCTTAAGGCTAAAGACATATAAACACCATAAAGAACAAGAGCTGGTCAAAAAGAGAGTATTTAGTAAGGTTCTAAAATAAATATAAAAAAATAATAAAAGAGAAAAATTAATTAACATATGATAAGAAAGACCAACCCCTCTGCTCACTTGATATAATGCGTCGCAAAATTGATAATGTACGAACAATATTATTTCCATTTAAATGCTTTATCTCTCTCACTTTTATATTCTTTCATTAGATCTCGAATCTCATCCAATCTTTTGAGATCGATATCATTCCAGTCAACTTTGACAAAACCCCTCACTCCAGGAAATTGATTCAAGTGTTTTCTTTTGTTTCTCTTGATAATAGCCACAGCTTCTTTCCATAATTCAAAGTCGTTTGCCTTTTTACCATATAATTTATGCCTAGTAAAAAATGGTGCCACGGTATCTACAAGTTCATCTGTGTTTTGAACCTGATACCTGACTGTGGATCCTGTATAACTTATATTGCCAACACCTAATGTTTCTTTAACAGACTCAAGAAGTATATGGTCATCGTGACGCATGACAATAGAAAAATTAGCATGCCATCTGAAGTAGGATGGAGAATTTTTTCTATCTTTTTTGGCATCACGTCTAAAGCTCACGGAGAAGCAGCCTTCACCATCTACAAGACCTGCAATATAATCATCGGGCAGAATGTTCACAATAAATTAGTATATATTTAGTTTTATATTGGGGTCAAGTTTGGAGGGATAGCACTCCTCCAAGTAGACTGGTAGTTATCCACAGTTGGCCTCAAATTGAGTATCAAACTATATCATTTAGCTTCGGGTATTTTGCGTCGCTATTCGTGAAAACTTCTTTTCACTCCGTGAAAATATGGAAACAATACCCTATAATTAGAGGGTGCTTTTAAGCCCCTCCTCTCTTCCCTAGTCAGGATGCAAGGCCAATTTTTTTCAGACTCCCCAAGAAGTAGCAAACAACATTGCAATAAAGACTACTATCCCAATAGTTAAGTATTCCCTTACCGTGGTCTTAAAAAGTTTACCCTCAATACTCGCCTGTCCTAAACCTAACAAAACATATACAGCGATAGTTAAAAACAATGACCCAACAACGACAGTGACCGGCCAAAAAAACAGCAATGTTGCTACTTGAACTATGCCAAGGGCTAAAACAAGGGATTTTTTGACTATACTAGCCTCAAGTTTGCTATCCAAATCGCTGGCCCATAACCCTTGCAAGAAAAGTAAGAATGAAGTTGTAAACACTAATGGTAGAACTAACAACAAGTTTACTCTCAAAGAAAAAACAGCATCAAATACCAAGAAAGCTGTTAATAGTGTTAAAACAAATCCAACTCCCTTGGCCGCTCGCATTAAAGCAATGTTTCTAATTGCTGAGACAGAATAAATATTGGCAGTTAATGCTAAAGCATATATTCCTACTCCGTAGGTAATAATAACTGGGATTCTAGCAATAACTACTGAAGGAAGGAGAAACCAAAAGATACCAACTCCCAAAGTAAACAACACTGGAAGTACTAAAGTTAACAGTGTTGCATTTAACCCCAGTCCTTCCCACAATCCCCAAATAAATCCAAGTAGCGTCGCAATCGATAAAGCACCTATTGCCCAGAAACGGTAGCTATTATCTAAAAAGTTTATCCCTAGAAATCCAAATGAGAGAGCAATAGCAGTAATTACAAATTTTTGTCTTTTGGTCATTTTTCCAGTTTCGTCTTAAAGCTTGGCATTGTCAAACACTTTCTGAACATCGTCATGTTCTTCCAATGCATCCAATAGATCAACTATCTTTTGAGCCATTTCTTCATCCTCAATTTCAACAAAAGTTTTTGGCTTCATGATTAGTTCGCTTGAAAGCACGGTTTGGCCAGAAGCAATAATTCTTTGTTTTACTTGGGAAGTTTGAGATGGTTCAACATACACATGTAGTACTTGCCCTGTATCCTCAATGTCTGCCGCTCCCTCATCAATTAATTCCAACATTTGACTATCTACATCAGCTTTTTTTTGTAAAACAATTAAGCCTTTATGATCAAAGTTATATGCCACAGATCCAGATCCCCCAAGTGTCCCTCCCCTTTTTTCAAAAAGAGTTTTAAATTCCGCTATCGTGCGGTTTTTATTGTCAGTTGCAGCCTCGATAATAATAGCCACACCCGCTGGCCCAAAACCTTCATAGGTAGCTTCAAACAAGTCTCCCGATTCCGCAGCTTTATTAATTGCTCGCTCAATATTTTCTTTAGGCATAGAAATTGCTCGAGCCTTTTCAATAGCATCTTTTAACCTAAAATTTGCTTCAGGGTTTGGACCACCGCCTGTTTTTGCGGCAATGGTAATAATTCTGGCAACTTTGGAGAAAAGTTTGCCTCGAGCTTGGTCTTTTACTTCCTTGGCTCGATGGATTGTCGACCACTTGCTGTGTCCGCTCATGATGCTATTATATACCACATTTTCATCTAGAAGCGCCTGAAGAATTCTTCTCCAACAAGCAGCTGGATACCTGTTTGATTATTCTTAATTTCTGTTTTGCAATTGAATACCTCAGCGATTTTTTTTGCAGTTAAATTCCCTTGTGAGACGATTTTGCAATTGAATACCAGGTCTTGGGTAAGAAGTTCGAGGGAGGTAACTTTAACTCCCAAAATCTGGATTATCTCCCCAAGCTTTTGAACTTCTTGCATCCTACTTCTGGGGTAGAAAATTGAAACGCCAATGTTTTCTTCTGATATCCTTGCGTCTGCAAAATAAGCTGAAATCTGAGCCACAGATAGGTCACGCACTTCATATCCCAAACTGCCGTCAGAAAGTTTAGTACGAATCAGTAAGGGAGTCTGAGACAAATCAATTTCGTTTCTTTGGGGACTTTTGACGCTTTGGGCAAAAAAAGCAATTCCAATTCGATCCTTTAAAGAAAGATTGGTTTTGTAGGCTCCAATTACTGACTGCCAAATTGCCAGATTATTATCTTTTGTGAATCCAAGTGCCCCCATGTCGGCCCATCCTTCAGTTGGCAAGCGAAGTGTTTTAGTTACTGTTTCGGAAATTATGCTTCCGCCAATTTTTTCATTTTCTCCCAATTTCCAAACACTACCTATTTTCCATTCTCCCAGTTGCCTGGCAACATCTACTTGGGTGTTAGCAGGAACAGTTATAACTGTTATTGACTCAGTTTGAGGGTCAAACACAGACAATTTCACTGCTCCACTCTTGTCTTGTATTGCCAATGCCAGACGAGATTTGCCATCCCAATATTTGGCTGGAACAAGAATTAAGTAGGCAATAAAAACAAGTGTTATAAATCCAAAAAAACCAAGTAAGTATCTCCAAAAACTTTTGCTAGTTTTTGGTTTTCTTTTTTGGGCAGTTCTGTGTGATTTAATGGGCATGCGACAAACGTAAATTTTTCAATCTTACAAAGATCTCCTCTTTTGATTTTCCCATGGTTTTGAAAATATCTTTCACAATGGCAACTGAACCTTCAAACTCTGGTTGAACAATCTTTTCAACTTTCAAAGTTTTCAAAGTTTGGACATCTTCATCCATGTCTCCCCTAACAATAATTTTTACGTCAGGGGATGCAGACTGAACTCGGGATATGGTTTCATGCTGACTAACAATATCCGGAATTGTAATTACAATGGCCTTGGCAGCATCTATATCCGCTTCGCGTAAAATCTCAGGGTCTGATGGATCTCCATAGATTGCTTTTATTCCCATTTTTCTGGCATGGGCAACAATTTTTTGATTGTAATCAATGGCTACAAATTCAACACCGGCTTCCTGCATTGCTTTACCTACCCACTTACCTACCCTGCCGTATCCACAAATAACGATATGATTTTTAAACTCTTTGTCATCAATTTCTCGGTTATATCCTTTAAGGAAATACTTACCAGCTGCAGGAAATGATTTCAATTTTCGCCAAACGGGAATGATGTTTTTAAACATTAATGGCGTAAGCATTAGTGAAATTAAGGTCACAGCAATTCCTACACTGGTTAGTTCTGGAGTAAGAATACCAAGTCTGGCAGCCGCCAAATAAATGATAAATGAAAATTCCCCAACTTGAGCCAGACCTAAAGAAACTGCAATCGAGTTTTTCCCATAATGACCAGTAACAATCATTATTCCCAAGACAACCAGAATTTTAATTATCAAAACAAAAACTACAATTGAGATGATAAGGGGCAAATTGGTAACAATTGCTGCAGGGCTGACAAAAAATCCCAGAGAGACAAAAAATAAAACCACAAATAAATCGCGCAGTGGTCGCATCTCTGCAAAGACGGCATGATTTTCCTGGGATTCAGAAATTACTACTCCGGCTAAAAATGCCCCCAAAGCTGCAGAAACACCAAAAGCAGATACCAAAAACGCTGTTCCAATGGCAATACAAAAAGCGGTCAAACTTAAAAGTTCTCGCGAGTTTAGTGCGGCCACTTTATGAATAATTGGCGGAACTACAAGCCTGCCCAAGAAAAAGACTGCAAAAAGTGCTGCTGCTGAAGAGATTATTGAAGTTGTTGCCAAACTTAAAAAATTACCATGGCCGCCAAAAGCTGGCAAAAGAGCCATAATTGGGATCACTGCCAAATCTTGCATCAGAAGCCAACCGATCATTATTTCTCCATAAACAGTCCCTTTTTCGTTTCTGTCAGTTAAAAGTTTGACAACAAGCGCAGTCGAAGAAAGAGAAATTCCAATAGCAAAAATTATTGCAGTTGTTGAAGTAAGACCAAGAAGTTGCAATCCAACCCAAGAGAAAGCAATCGTCAAAAGTATTTGGGCAATTGATCCATATAAAACGATGTTGCCCACCTTAAATAGTTTTTGTGCTGAAACTTCCAAACCAATAGAAAAAAGAAGCAATATTATTCCCAGCTCTGCAAGAGATTGAATATTAAATTGTTCTTCAGGCCCCATTAACCCTACCAATGGCAATACAAGGCTGGCGGCAAGTCCTGCAAGGATGTAACCGATAAGTGTTGGCGCCTTGACAATCCTACTTACAATGCCACCAAGAAGCGCCGCAAAGAAAACAAAAAATAAATCCAATATTAAATGACCTTGCACACATTCAGTTTAGGCTATCCGTGAAAAGGTGTAAAGTACTTGCTGCAGATCCTCTGATAACTTTGCTTTGAATTCAACTCTCTTTTGTGTAGTTGGATGCAAAATTGAAATTCCCAAAGCGTGCAGAAAAAGTCTTGGGCACCAAAGCCTATCTTTTCTGGCAGTTTTTCGTCCTGCATAAAAATTATCAGCAACTATTGGATGGCCTAAGTGTTTTAAATGAATTCTAATCTGATGAGTTCTTCCAGTTTCTGGATACAACTCAAATAAACTGTATTTTTCATTATTTTTTTCAAAAGTCTTTAGTACTTTGTATTTTGTTACTGCATCACGTCCCCCCTGTAGCACTCCAAATCTGTCCCTCCTCCATGGAAGTCTACCAACAGCAGCCACGATAGTTCCTTCCATTTGCTTTGGCACACCATGAGCTAAAGCGGTGTAGGTTTTATGGGTAAGCCGCTCTTTAAATTGTTTTTGAAGTTGTCCAAAGGCATTTTCTGTTTTTGCAATTAAAAGAATGCCAGATGTTTCTTTATCTAATCTATGAACCACCCCACTTCGTAATTCATCATTTTTGGCAATTTCGTAATCAAAGTTTTCTTTAAGCCAAGTCTGAACCACAGGTTGAGTAGTTGTGGTGCCAGCAGAATTGACAATCCAGCCAGCCGGTTTATCCAAAACAAAGAATTCAGAATCTTCAAAGATTATTTTGGGGGCGTCCATGTGGAATTATTTACTAGTTTTTTTCTCACAATCAATACACCTGACTGCATCCGGATATACCATCAAGCGATCAGTGTCAATCATTTTTCCACAATTTTCGCAAATACCATACTTCCCTACTTTAATTCTTGAAAGTGCTTTTCTGGTTTGAATTATTCTTCTGTCTATTTGCTCTTTCAAAGCAGAACTCATGGTGTGACCAAATTGTTCTTCAGCTTCAGTGTCAGAGGCTGCATTTCCCACCACTCGAGATTCATCTGAAAAAGGATCTGTGTCTTCAATATTTTTCTTTCTTCTTTCAAGCAGGTGGAGTTGTTTGGTTAAAAAATCTGCAACTGGGGTCAAAACAGATTGAGGAAATCTGATCGATTGAACTTTTGCTTTTGACTTGGTCATTTTTTAGTTGCTAGATTATATACTGCGAAAAACAATAAAAATGTAACAAGAGCTGAAACTAGTATTTCTGCTCTTCCCAAGAAGGATAGCACAAACGGAAATGGAAAGGCAACGAGAGCACGAATCAAAAAAAATAAGCCAACCGTAGTCAGTCCTGAAAAACCTACCCTCCCTGACCGGTACCAAGTAAAATCCCGGTATCGAGATTCAAGAAAATAAAAAAGGATCAGTAGCAGTGCTATTGTTGTTGAACCAGCAAGGGAAATAAGGCTCATGCCAACAAAGGTATCGGCTACAAAAACTGCCAAAATTAAATACAACATGGCCACACCCATTGCTTCCAAACTTTCAAAAAAACGTAGTTTATATTTAAACAACCCGACTGTGTAGCCTGCCATTCCCCCAACAAATGTCAACCAGAACAAAACACCACTTGAATTTATATCTGCAAATTCTATCTTTGCAAGCAATAAAAATCTGGTTAAAAGATAGAAAATAAACATCCCAATCAAACTAAAAAAACCAACTGAAAAGATAATTGAGGAAGTGTAGTCTTCCTTTAATTTGTTCCAGAAAATATACAAGAAACACAAAGCTCCAAAAAAAACAATAATAGGCGTGAGAATTGACATAAACTATGTCAAAAGTATATCATGCGAGTTACCATGCTAGAAACACCCCATGTTGCCGTAGGAGCCGCGATTGCGGCAAAAATACCCAATCCATACATCGCCATTCCTTTGGCTCTTGTGAGCCACCTTATTATGGATCAAGTTCCCCACTGGAATCCCCATTCCTACACTGAAATAAAAACAAAGGGCCAAATTTCAAACAATACTAAATATTTAGCCATTGTGGATGTGGCAATTTCCTTAGGATTGGGTTTTTACATCGCTTCCAGATTTCTTCCTGACTACAAACACGCAGTTGTAATACTGGCAGCCTCTTTCGCAGCGGTATTGCCTGATGTAATCAAAAGTCCTTATTTCTTGCTTGGAAAGCGAACAGGATTAGTTAAAAAATGGGTTGATTTTGAGCGAAGTTTGCAAGTTGAGACTGGCTTTGTTCCAGGAATGCTTATTCAAATTGGAGTTGTTATTATTTCCCTTCTGTGGGTAATGTAGAAATCTTTTATTTCTTCTTCACGGTACTACTTCTCTCCAATTAATATCATAATTGGCCAAACTGGAGGGGAA
>JBBTWO010000038.1:0-12455 GCA_038062745.1 Patescibacteria group bacterium
TCAACCAAATTCTGGACAAATCTTCACGTGTACAGATTTAATTATTAATGAAATGTCTATATTTTCCCCGTGAGCCAAAAGTAATATATTTGGAAAACAAAACAATAGCCAAGTGCGGTAAAATGATTAGATGGTAACGGCAATTGTCTTTTCAAACCTAAACATACTCTCCTTAAATTTAGTGGAGTATCTACTTAACAAAGAATGCAAGGTCTACATTGTTTCAGAAGATCATAAACACTGGCAAAAAAATTTTATTAACGATAAAAACGATAACTTGTTGTTTTTTGAAGATGATAGGTTCCTCCCACGTGATGCCAACTATGTTTTTAGTGTGAATGGTTTTGGAAGCTCTCCGGAAAAAGTATATTCAGAACGAGTGACTGAGCAAAATATTACCTGGGCGACTAAATATGCAACTGCCTTTAACTCCAAACTTGCTCTTATTCTTCCTCTTATGTTAGTTAATGACTATCAAATTCTGGCAAATAATTTATATAAAAAACAAAAAGACAATTTGACCGACGACACCTTGGTTACTTTTGTTGGTGAGGTGTATGGCCCAAGAATGCAATTAACAGATGGTGCATTGGCGACCAAAATCATTAAAGAAGCGGTCTTTGTTTCTGTTGTTTCATTGCCGACAAACAATAAAAACATTTATCTTGTTTATGTAGAAGATGCTGTTGCTCAAATTGTTCGCAGTTTATTTTCTTTTGGGTTTGAAGAAAAAGAAATTGCCATCACTGAAAGTGATACCACTAATAATTTTTTCCAAACGCTTTCCACCTTTCTTCCCGACCTGTCTTTTGTAAAAGAACCTATGCAAGAGTATCGCCATATAGAGCGCACTTCTTTGGTTGCCCCTGCAACTAAAACTCGCGATGGCTTACAAAAAACTTTAACTTGGTTGTCTCAATATTCTTTTGCTTCAGTTGATACTAAAGAGAGTGCAGCCAGACAAATATCAAACCAAAAACCAAAAATAAAAAAAACAGTAGTTGGTAAAACCCAGGAAAAAGTAACTAGAACAGCCAAATCCTCAATGTTTGTGTTGACCAGTTTACTTATTCTTGCCTTTATTGTCTTTAGTCCTTTTTTGGCATTGTCTTTGTCAGCAGCGGGATTTAAATATTCATACAATCAAATAAAAACTGGCGATATTGCACCTGTGCAAAATGTGCTTTCTGTTTCAACTGGACTGGCAAGGTTTAGTAGAGCTGGCTTAAGCGTTCTTGCGGGACTGCCACTCCTGGGGGATTATTTTAAGTTTACCTATGACACGGCAAATGTTTTAGAACTATCTGGAAAAGTTGCCTTAGATGGTTTCGATTTTTATAAACAAACTTCTCAGTTGTCAGCTAATGTCTTAAATGATCAAGAATATGACTTGCAAATAGAAGCTGGTTTGTTAACTAAAAAATCTATTTCTTTGCAAAAGAATAGTCAATTACTCAAAACCAAAACTCAAACACTGCCAGTGTCACTGCAAAAGCAATTGCTAACAGACAAAATTGAGGAACTATCAAAATATATTGATGCTTCGGTAGTAGTATTTCCCAGACTACCAACCATTTTAGGAGCTGAAGGGAAGAAAACCTATTTAGTCTTATTCCAAAACAATATGGAACTTCGCCCCACGGGAGGGTTCATTGGTTCATTTGCTTTAGTTACTTTTCAGTCTGGTAAGTTGGCAGATATTACGGTTCACGATGTTTATACGGCAGATGGTCAGCTTAAGGGTCACATTGAACCACCTACTCCAATCCGTGATTATCTTGGGGAAGCCAATTGGTGGTTACGGGATTCTAATTGGAACCCAGATTTTAGCATTTCTGCTCAAAGAGCAGAGTGGTTTTTAGAAAAAGAAATGGATAGGAAAGTTGACGGTGTAATTGGAATTGATTTGGAAGTGGCTAAATCAATTCTGGAGCAGACTGGACCAGTACAACTAACTGACATAAACGAAACCATTGATTACAAGAACATGTATGACAAGATTCAATACGAAGTTGAAAGTGATTTTTTCCCTGGCTCCCAGAGAAAAGCTAATATCCTTATTTCCTTAACCAAAGCCTTATTAAGTAAACTTACCCAAATACAGGGGGACAATTCAGCAAAATTAGCTCAAGAAGTTTTTACAAATTTAAAACAAAAACATCTGCAAATTTATTTGCATGATGGTGAATCTCAAAAAGGCATAGTCAAAGCCGGGTGGGCAGGGGAATTAAAAACTACCAAGTGTTTGCAAAAAAACTGTCAAAATTTATTGGTTGCAGTCAACGAAGCCAATGTGGGTGTTAATAAAGCTAATTATTTCATTGAGCGAAATATGCAACTGACAACCAAAGCAGAAGGAGAAAGCATTAAAAATAGTTTGTCTGTGAACCTAATCAACAATGCAGTTCCAGCATTGGGCCTTAAGGGTAAGTACAAAACTTATGTTAGAGTGTTTTCCAACACTGGCAGCCATTTTACCAGTATTGAGGTAAAAGAAACTGGAGGGAGTAAGTTTCCAAACATTGAAGTCGAGGCAGCTGCCAACTACGATTCTGCTGGAACTTTAGTTGAAATTGAACCAGGTCAGACTCAAAGTTTAATCTTTGAGTGGACTACTCCTGCTGATTTTGATTTTGTCAGCCCAGGACAGTTAAATGTTAATTGGAAAAATCAGGCAGGCCTTAGCCCATCTCCAATTTCAGTTAGTTTGACCACTAAGGCTCAAGTGAGATATAATACCAATCTAGCCCAGGACGCGACATTTGTTGCTAGCTGGTAAGAAACAAAAATGGATAAAATTGTCTTAAAAGCACAAAAGAGAGAACTTCAAGGAAGAAAGGTTAGTCAATTGAGAAAACAAGGTATGACGCCTGCAAATCTATATGGTAAAGGTATTGAATCTGTGGCATTGCAGTTTGATGCCAAGATTCTCGAAAAAATATTAGATGAAGCTGGAGAAACACAAATTATTGATTTACAACTTGCCGGAACTGGCCACCCAGTATTGGTGTCTAATGTCCAAATCCATCCTGTATCCCAAGACATAGTGCATGTTGACTTTAGACAAGTTAACTTGAAAGAGAAAATTGAAGCTTCAGTTCCGGTTGAACTCGAAGGTGAGTCTCCTGCTGAGAAAGCTGGTAATACGGTGGTGGTCTTAATTGATGAAATTCAGGTTGAAGCACTGCCTGCTGACTTACCAGAGAAATTTGTAATTGATGCAACTGTACTTACTGAAGTTGATCAAACAATCTTTGTTAAAGATCTTCCATACGACAAGCAAAAGGTAGAAATTAAAACTGACCCAGAGCTTATTGTTGTTAAGGTAGAAGCTCCACAAAAAGAAGTTGTGATTGAAGCCCCAGTTGTTGAAACGCCAGAAGGTGAAGTACCACCGCCAGCTGAAGGTGAAGGCGAAGCAAAAACTGAAAGTCCAGCTGAAGAAACTCCTACAGAGTAATATTTATTTTTCCAAAGTGAAGTAATTGGGGTCTATTTGAACAGCTTTTAGTTGATATTTTTCAGCTGTGTCATGATTGCCCATTTCATCTTCTATTTTTGCCAATTCCAACCAACCATCACGGTAAGTGGGTGAGTCAGTCACAATGTTTGTCCAAAATTGTCTTTCTTTTTCCAAATCAACTTGGCTACCAAGAACTTGAACAATTGGTTTTTTGTTTTCAAAGAAACGAGAAAGGGTAAACATTGAAAGAGATAAAACTACCAGACAAAAACACAGACTCACAAAATCAAAAACATGAACACTGAAGTTATTTGGCTTGGCAGATTTGGGCATGTACCTAAATAGATACTACGATACTTTGCACTACATATGCAAGGTTATTTCGTTGGCCAGTGGGAAGCAATCAGTTGGTCTTTTTGACCTAACTCGCTCCAAACTGCTTCAGTAACAAATGGCATGAATGGATGAAGTAGTTTTAGGGATTGCAAGTATATGTGTTTTAAAACAGCCAAGCCAGTTTTCTTGTCTTGCCTTTGTTTTACTTCTTCAATATAGACATCAGCTATCTCATGCCAAATAAAATCATATAGAGTTTCAGCAGCCAGTGAGAGTTTAAAGTTCTCCAGAGTTTGAGTAACTATTTGAATAATCTCAGCAAGTCTTGATACCATCTTTTTGTCAGTCTCAGATGTTTCTAAACTGGCAGAAAATTCAGGAATTAAAGTTTCTCCTTGTTCCTCGATTAACATTTTCAAAAACCTTCCCATATTCCAAACCTTATTTGAGAAGTTTCTCATACCTTTTACTTTTTCATCTGAAAGAATAACTTTGCTTCCAGCAGGAGTTCCGTAAATTAAGGAGAAGCGTAAAGCATCGGCTCCATATTTATCTACTAATTCAAGCGGGTTAATAACATTGCCTTTTGATTTACTCATTTTCTTACCCTCCTTGTCGGCGACCGTTGCCCATAGATACACATCTTTATAAGGAACTTCATTTTTTAGATACAGCGAAAACATAATCATTCTGGAAATCCAAAACTTCAAAATGTCAGACAGAGTCCCAATAAAGTCAGTTGGAAAACGAGTTTCGAACTCTTTGTCTTTTAAAGTAACCAGTGGCCATTGACCCGATGAGAACCAGGTATCAAAAGTATCAGTTTCAGGTAAATACTTCTCACCCGGGCTGTCACTGCTTATTTCATACACTGATTCTTTTGGAGCAATCAGTTTTTGTAAACCTGCCTTTATTTCTGAAAGTGAATGTTTTTCAAGTAGATCTTTAGTTTCTCCAGTGACAATTTTTTTATTCTTATCCAGAAAAATAACTACCAGATTTGGATTTTGGTCAATATTATACCAGACTGGAATTCTAATTCCCCAAACAATTTGTCTACTTATTGGCCAGTCATGCATTATCTCAAGCCAGGAGAGCATGTGTTTTTTGAATCTCTTGGGATGAAACTTAACCTGCTCGTCTTCAACAACCTGAATAACTTTTTTCTTAAGATCAGAAACTTTAATAAACCAGTTAGGAACTGTTAACGGTTCCAAATCTCTTCCACACTTGTAACAGGTTATAATTGAATGAGTGTAATTGGTGTCAATTTTTTCCATAAGACCTATTTGTTGTAAATCATGTGCAACTTTTTCTCTCGCTGCCTTAACTTTCATCCCCGCATAAGGTCCTGCTATTGGTGTTAATTTTCCATTGAAATCTATAATCTGTTTAATCTCTAAGTTGTGTCTTTTGCCCATTTCAAAATCGTTTGGATCATGTCCAGGAGTAACTTTAACAACGCCAGTACCAAAGTCGGGGTCTACTGCGTTGTCAGCAATTACTTTTAGTTTGAATTTTCCATTTAACCCTTCTACTTCTACCTCTTTTCCGATCCAGTCTTTATATCTTTTGTCAGCAGGGTGAACTGCAATAGCAGTATCGCCAAATTTGGTTTCTGGCCTAACTGTTGCTAAAATAAAAGGGCCATATTTTATGTAATACAGTGGATCAACGCGTTCTACATGTTTTACTTCCAGTTCTGCCAAACTGGTTCCACAGTGAGTACAGTAATTAACAATATAACTGTCTCGATAGACAAAACCTTCAGTGTGCATTTTGGTGAAGGTTTCATACACTTGTTTAGTTACCTGGGGATCAAGTGTAAATACACTTCTGTCCCAATCTGCACAGAACCCTAGTCTTTTAAACTGTTTGTATATTTGCCCTGAGTTGTCTTGTACAAATTTAAAAATATTGGTGTATAAGGTCTTACGGTCAAAATCCATTCTCGACTTACCCTCTTTTGCAAGATGCTTTTCATAAACATACTGGGTTTCAAATCCAGCATGATCCATTCCCGGAATCCATAAAGCCGACATGCCCAACATTCTTTTGTAGCGCACTAAGATGTCGTCTACGGTATACATTGCGTGACCGGCGTGCAATGAGGCGTTGGCATTAGGAGGAGGCATTAAAACTGTATATGGCTTTTTGCCAGCAACTTCCTTAAAGGCACCAGAAGTTTCCCATTGTTTGTAAATTTTCTCTTCGTAGTCTTTGTGGTTATATGCTTTGTCCATATTGACAATTATATCAAACTACGTCTGTAATTTTTAAGTTTGGGTTCGCAGTTATTTTTTGCCAACCTATTGGTCTGTTGTGATAGTAGGCAGCACCTGCAATATAGGCCGCATTATCGGTACAAAGTTTGATTTCAGGCACATGGAAGTCGATTATCAGCTTTTTAGTTGTCAGTTTGGAAACAAATTTTTCCCTTAAGCGTTTGTTGGCTGCCACACCCCCGGCTAGCAAAAATGATGTCGGTTTGTATATGTCAATGGCAACAATTATTTTCTCAATCAGTGAGTCGACAATTGCTTCCTGAATTTGAGCTGCTAATTCTGCACGGTCACTAAAGACATTATTTTGAACAGCTTTTAATACTGCAGTCTTAAGTCCAGAAAAACTCCAGTCAAGCGTGTTTTCATTTGAAAGAGGTCTGGGAAAATAATTTAGCTTTTCTACTTCTGGATTTTTTGTTTGCAAATATTGCTCTGCCAATTTTGATAAATTAGGACCTCCTGGATAGGGGAGACTTAATAACCTTGCAGTTTTATCAAAAGCTTCTCCAGCAGCATCATCACGAGTTCCGCTAATCCAATCCATCTGGGTGTGATTTGTCATTAAGACCAAATCGGTGTGACCTCCAGAAACAACCAATGCTAAACAAGGAAACTTTGGTTCTTTTTGCCCTGTCAGCCAGTTTGCATAAATATGTCCCACAAGATGGTTAACTGGGATAAGTGGTTTGTTCCAAAGATATGAAAGTGTCTTTGCTGTTTCAACACCTACTAGTAATGAGCCAATAAGTCCTGGACCCACAGTTACTGCAAGTGCATCAATCTCAGATAATGGTGTTCCTGCTAGAGCTTGAGTAATAACTGGCAGAATTGATTCTATTTGCTGTCTGGCGGCAATTTCTGGAATTACCCCCCCAGTTTTAGCATGCATATCCGCGGAAGTTGCAATAATGTTTGTAATTATTTTTCTGCCATCCTCAACTACGGCAGCAGCTGTTTCATCACAACTTGATTCAACTGCTAAGATTTTCATTTACTCTTTTATTTCTGTTTCCCCTTGATATTCCTTCTTTGCTTTCCAAACAAACAAACCAATTGCCAGGATTACTAAAGCCCATCCAAACACTCCCCAACCTTTTAATATTTGTTCAAAAAGATCGCGTTTACTACCAGCAATGTAACCCAAAACTACCATTAAAGCAGTCCAGGCAAAGGAAGCAATACTGGCATAGGTTACAAATTTTAAGAAGTTATATCTTTGTTGGCCAGCAACATAGGAAATAAAAAATCTCGTCAATCCTGCCATCATGGAGGTAGTTAAAATCATTGGTCCATGTTTTTGCAATACCTGTCCTGCCCGTTTGGCATTTTTTTCTTGTTTAAACAGTCTGACTAAACCAATTCTTTGGTAGCCCAAAAAATATGCCAGAAGAAATGATGATAGTTCTCCTAAAAAACCAACCCCTAATATTCCCAGTAGTGACAAGTGACCCGAGTAAGCATAAAAACCACCAATGGCAACAATTAAGCCTCCAGGAAAAACCCAAGCGATGGGTGTGGCTTCTGCCAAACTACCAAGAAAAACAACTGGATATCCAAATGCTAAATAAAATTCTTCCAGTTTTTGAATAATTACAACCGACTCCATGGTCAATTATAGCATTACACTATATAATTAGATTATGTCTGACACTGATCCATTGGGAAATATTGAAAGTGCCTTAACGCAATTAAATAAAATTAAGCAAGATATTTTTATTGCCAAAGAAAATGCTCCGATCTCAAAGGAAGACTTTGAAGCAAAAGTAAAAGATATTAAAAACGGAGGATGGAGAAATCAATTTTTACCAAAAAACGGGGCAGTTGTTATTGAAGATCCACATTTATATCAACTAACTTGCAATTACTTGGGAATTGTTAATAACGATCATCATGGAGAAAAACACGAACTTAAGCATAGATGGTTGGCAGAAGAACATAACCCTAAAAATGTTAATTTTGTTATTGTGTGTGGGCCTCAAATTGAAATCGGTGGTCAAATGAGGCCAGTGTATTTTTCTTTCATGAGGTTTGATATTGATGAGGACAAAACAAAAGACAGAAATAATGAAATTGAAATTTTAGCTGACATTTCTGATGTTGGTGATGGGATGTCTACTAGCGATATTTTAAATGTTTTGGCTAATCTGAAGCGTGACCCTAAATAGCAGTTCCTCTTAAATAAACGGCAGCCCAGGGTCTGTAAACTGACGTAAATGTCTTTTTGTATATTTCCTTCCCATCTTTGGTAACTGTATAGTCAAAAACTGTTTTTGCCCCCCAGGCTTTGTGTTCAACTTGTTTTACAGTTCCCAGTGGTAGGGTTGGGTCGTCTTGGTAAACATCTGGTGGTGGAGCGGTTTGGCTTAATATTTTGGGCTTAGTGACGGTTGACACCCTGCTGTCGTTAGTTCCATACAATTCAAACACTAGAGTGAAATTTTTACTATCAGCTTTAGCCTGAATAAGAATGTGACCCGGTGTGTTATTGGTAAATTTCAAGTCAGTTGTTGGCGTAAAGATGGTTGCATCCAGTCCTGGCCCTGAATCCTGTTCATAATAACCAACGCGGTAAGCATGAGCTTGACGCTCATTAATTGGTAGTCCGGCGTTTAAAGCAGCTCTAAAAATAGTAGTAGACACCTGACAAACTCCACCACCATCTCCTAAAACTGTTTTACCTGATTGAATAACATAGGCTTCTTGAAAACCAGAGAGTTTAGAAATATCGCCAATGGCATTATTGAAAGAGAATGTCTCTCCAGGCTTAATAAGAACACCGTTTAAGCGAGAAGTTGCCAGAGCAATATTATACACACGCGATGGAATTGAACCTCTGTAAAGGGAAGTCCCTCGACCGATTAATTCCTTAATACCTAAATTGTTGACATCCTCAGTTTGAACTTCTGGTTGCTTAGTCTCAACTGGAATTGTTAATGTTAATTCATTCTGGTCACTTATTTCTAAACTGGCTAGAGACTCAGTTATCAATTTACTTAAGTCTTCAGTTTTAACCACAACTCCACTTTTGGCAGGAGCAAATTCTTTTACTTTTCCATCCTCAAAAGAAAAAGTAGAGTTTTGAGGATCACGGTTAATTTTCTTGGCAATATCGGAAGTAATTGTTTGAATCTGACTAGTGTTGTATTTTACTTTTGGATCAATCAAAGCAAGTAATTTCGCTTTAGTGAAATTGAATTGCTCAAACTCAAATGTTAATTTTAGGCCTTTCCCCTTTAACTTTTCGGCGCGTTGTTTAAATTCTAATTCTTGAGTCGGACTAAGAGTTGGATCGATATTCTTTTTATCGACATTTATTTTTGAAAAATCTAAGTTTGCCAAATGCTGGCCAATGTCCAATCTTAATTTTAGTTCGTCTATCTCCACTCCTTGCTTACCAGAATTAATGACAATCGTGTCGTTGTTTAGGGTTGCTGAGGGGTAAACTGTTTCTGTTTCTAGTACTCCCGAGATAACCGAAATATTTTTTGCTAATGCTTGTTCGTTTAAGTCAACATTAAAACCAAGATTTGTTTTTTTAGTTAAAGCAGTAATAATTTGGGAAGCGTCAAATACAGGATTCCCAGACCTGCCTTGTTTGTAGGCTTTTAATGCCGTGTTTTCGGTGTTGTAATTAACATCAATTGAATCTTGGGGAATGGTAAATTCTTGATCTGTCGAGACAACGACAATGTCAGCTGTTTGGCTGGCTTTTGTTTTAAGTTGAGTATTCGCTTGTTGGAGAGTCAGTTTTGACAAATCCACCCCAGCAACGCTAATACCGGGATAGATTTTATCTTGATAGTAGAATTGAAATCCAGCAATTGGTATGAGAACTAGTAATAAAACAACACAAACAACAATAATCAGTCTTTTACTGACTTTAAAAGTGAATTTAAAATTTGCTGGCTTTTTTGCTGTCACAGGTAACTGTATGATAACATTAAACGTATGAATGACCAACCTGTCCAGCCTGCCCCTCAGGCACCAATCAATCCATCACCTCAACCACCAGTAACAAGCGAACCAAGAAATATTTTTGTAACTGAAGAAATTAGCACACCCCCCATATCTACTGTTTCTTTGCCAACCATGCCTGTCAATGATGGAATTGATCCACCACCTCCGCCAACCAACGCAACGGTTCAACCGGCAGATTTTGATTCTGGCAAAAAGGGAATGAGTTTGAAATTTCCCTTAATAATTTTGGTGATTTTAGTATTCCTTGCCGCTATTGGATTTGGAGTTTGGAAATTTGTTTTACCTATGCTTTCGGGAAAATCCCTAGTAACACAGAAAGAAACTACAATTACTTGGTGGGGATTATGGGAAGACCAGCTTTCGGTTTCGCCAATCATTAGTGAGTACCAAGCTGCTCATCCAAATGTGAAAATAAATTATGTTAAACAATCTCCCCAAGATTATCGAGAGCGGTTAACCAATTCTTTGGCCAAAGGAAATGGTCCCGACATTTTTTCCTTTCATAACTCCTGGGTGCCAATGTTTAAAAACGATTTAGATGTGGTTCCAGCAAGTGTTATGAGTGTTGAAGATTTTAACAAAAATTATTATCCGGTAATGACGGCCGACTTAGGTTTGGGAAATGGACTGGCTGGAATTCCCAGAGAATATGATGGTTTGGCCTTGTTTGTAAATGAAGAGCTTTTCAATCAACAAGGAAAAACTGTTCCAAAAACCTGGGATGAACTGCGGGAAACTGCCAGAAGTTTAACCATTAAAGATGAAACTGGAAACATTAAACAAGCAGGAGTAGCACTTGGCAGAACCGAAAACGTCGATCATTGGCAGGAAATTTTAGCCCTTTTGATGATTCAAAATGGCGTTAGAATGAATAATCCTGCCGGTCAAAACGCCACCGATGCCTTGTCATTTTTTAGCGCATTTTCAGCAATTGATGGAGTTTGGGATCAAACACTTCCTCCTTCAACTATTGCCTTCTCATCAGGGAAAGCGGCAATGTACTTGGGATCCTCTTGGAGAGTTTTTGAAATTAAACAACAAAATCCGACTCTAAAATTCAAAGTTGCTCCAGTTCCCCAATTGGCAAAAATAAGCGCTTCTGATCCAGATGTCTCGTATGCTACTTATTGGGTAGACGGAGTTTGGAAGAGAAGTGAAAATAAAGCTGCCGCTTGGGAATTTGTAAAATATCTTTCCAGTCAAGAAACACTTCAGAAAATGTATACAGAAAGTGCCAAAACAAGATTATTTGGTATGCCATATCCACGAGTTGATATGGCAAGTTTAGTTTCAACTGACCCAATAGTTTCAGTTTTTGTTACCCAAGCCCCAGCTGCTAAAAGTTGGTATTTGCAAAGCCGAACCTTTGATGGAGTGACAGGAATTAATAGCCAGATTAATAAATATTTTGAAGATGCAATCAATGCTCTAAATACTGGTAAACGAGCAGATGATGTTTTGCTAACTGTAAATAAAGGAGTTATTCAGGTATTATCCAGCTATGGCCTTGTCTCCCAAACTCAGTAAAGCACAGATTGCCTCCGTTTATTATCACAGCAAATTTGATTACCCGCTAACATTTTCAGATTTAAAAAAGTGGCAAGCTGATTTTAAAGTGGGTAGCACAAAAAACATTAAAGTAAGAACAAAAAAGATAAGCAAGGAGAAGTATTTCTTTATTGGTGGTGACCAAGCAATAAATAGACGCATAAAAAGACAAATCCAATCGAAAAAGAAACTTCAAATTGCCAAAAAGGCTGCTGTCTTTTTAAAACACATTCCAACTATTAAGTTTGTAGGAATAACCGGTTCACTGGCAATGTTTAATGCTGATACCACTTCTGATATTGATTTAATGATTATTACGACAAGTGGAACTCTGTGGTTGACTCGAGGGATAAGTTTAGTACTGCTTAAATTGTTTGGCTATAACTTAAGAAAGTCAGGGGATAAGATAGAGAAAGATAAATTGTGTTTGAATTTATGGCTTGAAGAAACAGATTTAAAATGGCAACAAAAAAATGAATTTATCGCTCACGAAATTGCTCAAATAAACCCCCTTATTAATAAAGACAAAACGTTTGAGAGATTCCTGTCGAAAAACAGCTGGATAGTAAAATTTTGGCCAAATGCAGTGAAAATCTCAAAACCACCTTCAGGGTCTCACCCTGAAGGTGAGAAGATACCACGACTTCAGTCGTGGAGCTTCATAGAGAATGTTGCTTTCAAACTTCAATATTTATATATGAAGAAAAAAATTACAACTGAAGTTGTTAGTTTAACTCGAGCCCAATTTCATCCTGCGAAGTAATTATTGCTCGGTTTCAATACATAGAAAAGCTTCACCAAATTTTCTGCGTTCTTGTCTATTAAGATCCCCACCGTCGATTAAA
>JBBTWO010000039.1:0-2584 GCA_038062745.1 Patescibacteria group bacterium
AAAGAAAAATTGCATAATCTTCCAGGCTGGGTTCAACTCCCAGCCCCGCAACACAGAAATTAAGGCTCTCTTACAAACGGGAGCCTTTTTTGTTTGAGCTAAATTTGCTAAAATAGGTTTGTTTTTAAGCCAGGGTAGCTCAGTGGTAGAGCAGCAGAATCATAAACTGCGGGTCGAGAGTTCAATCCTCTCCCCTGGTACTAAATGGTAGAATACAGATATGAATAAACAAAGTTTTACTACGTATAAAAAACGAGTATTAGCAGGCATGAGAGCCACAGGCAGACTTCACTTGGGAAATTACTTGGGTGGAGCAAAAGGTATGCTCACTTTACAAGAAAATCCAGAATATGAAACTCTTTATATGGTGGCTGACATGCATGGAATTACTACCCCCTATAAAACCGAAGGACTAAAGAAAAACAAAAAGGAAATCATTCTAGATTATCTGGCAATTGGTCTTGATCCTGAAAAAAGTATTATCTTTGAACAATCAGAAATTAATCTTCACGGAGAGTTGGCGTTTTACCTGTCCAGTGTTGTGACTGTGAATCGCATGCAAGATTTGCCTACTTATAAGGACAAGGTAAAGCAATATCCAGAGCATAATACTTTAGCCCTTCTTAATTATCCTGCTTTGATGGCTGCTGATATTTTGATTTACAAAGCCAGTTTAGTTCCCGTTGGCGTCGACCAGGAACCTCACTTGGAGGTTGCCCGTGAAATTGCCAGAAAAATGAATAATCAATATGACATGGATTTTGCCGAACCACAAAGATTTAAAACAAGTGGAGATTACGTGCCATCCTTAACAGGGGAAGGAAAGATGAGCAAATCAGTTGAAGGAAGTTTCATTTCTTTAACTGATGATTTGAAAACCATAACCAAAAAAATTGCTGGTGCTCCAACTGATTCTGGAAAAGGGGATGTCCTTCCAAAAACTGGAGGAGTTGCTAATCTTTTCAAATTTGTAGAGTTATTCCAAGGAGAAAACAGAAGAAAAGAATATGAACAACAGTATTTATCTGGTGGAATTAAGTATGGAGATTTGAAAAATGACTTGGCACAAGCAATATTTACAGAACTGACACCAATACAAGAAAGAAGAAAGCAGCTAGAGTTAAAACCTGAATATGTAGAAGAGGTTCTTAAAAAAGGAGCCACCAAAGCAAGACAAATTGCCCAACAAACAATTAATGAGGTAAAACAAAAAATGGGACTAATGTAATATGGACAAAATAAACTTCGAAGATTTTCAAAAGATTGACATTCGAATTGGAACTGTAGTTAGTGCTGAGGTTCCCGAGTGGTCTCACTGGGTAATGAAGATAAAAGTTGATTTAGGAGATTTAGGAATTAAAACTGCTTTTTCTGGGATTATGAAGTTTTACAAGCCTCAAGAGCTCGTTGGAAAACAATTTCCATTTGTTGTCAACCTAGAGCCTAAAAAAATTGGACCCGATAAAGAAATTTCAGAAGTAATGATGATAATGGTAGTTCCCAAAGACGATGAAGAAACTGCCCCCATATTATTTTCTTTACAGGAATCTGTGGCTAATGGAACAAAAGTAAGGTAGAATAAGCTTCTAATGGCAGAAAATAAAAACGCATCGAGCGGCAAAACAGATAAACCCAAGATTGTAAAAGTAAAACTTAATCTTTGGAAGATAGGTCTAACAACAGTAACCATCCTTTTTCTAGCACCACTTTTTTTAGCTGCTGTTCAAAACAGAATTGACGACAGCCAAATTGAATTATCCCAAGCTGTTACCGATATAAAGGGAAAAAAGGTTGATAAAGTTACTATTGAAGACAATAGGCTGACTCTTCAATATTTTGACGGAACGAAGAAAGTTACCACCAAGGAGTCTGACATTTCCTTTACAGAATTGATTGATCGAGCAGGAATTTCATTATCAGATGTTAAATATGAAACCAGTGATCAATCATTACTAAAAGCCTTTGGGGAGATATTGGGTATAATCCTTCCAATTGGATTAATGGCTGTCCTGCTTTATTATTTCCTCAAAGCCCAAAACAGAGGTGCATCGGATATTTTCTCTTTTGGAAAAAGTAAAGCTAAACTTTTTGCTAAAGGAAAACAAGATGTAACTTTCGATGATGTTGCAGGTGTTGATGAAGCCAAAAAAGAACTAACCGAAATTGTCGACTTTTTGAAAAATCCTGCAAAGTATCGAAAGATTGGTGCCAGAACACCAAAAGGAGTTTTACTTTTTGGCCCCTCGGGCGTGGGGAAATGTATAACTGGTGATTCTTTAGTTTGGACAAATAAAGGTCTAGTAGAAATTAGAGATATTCCGAAATATTTCTCTGTAGAGGAAAGCGGATATGTTCATGGAGCTACACTGGCTTCTTTTGACCCTGATAACCCTGTTCAAACCACTTCTCAAGCATCACATTGGTATGATTTGGGGGACTCAGAGACTATCAGAGTTCACACAGACATGGGACATGAGATTGAAGGCACACCTGAACATCCACTAGTTATTTTAGACACTGATGGTGTATTAAAATTCAAAAAACTTGAAAATATACAGAGTGGGGATTCTATTGCTATAAAAAC
>JBBTWO010000040.1:0-27591 GCA_038062745.1 Patescibacteria group bacterium
TCTTACCTGCTTGCCATCACCATAAATGGTAATTGGCTTTCCAAGTGCTGATGCGATAATAAACCAAGCAACCCAGCCCTGATCTTCAACCCCAAATTGCCTGGGCCCATAGACGCATGATTGTCTAAAGACAACTGTTTTTAAGCCATAAATTCTAGCGTAATCTCGAACATACTGATCAGCACAACCTTTTGAGCAGCCATAAGGTGAGTGAAAATCTAGAGGAAATTCCTCTGATATTCCTTTGGGAAAGTCCACATAAATATATCTTCCTTTGTCTTTTTTTACTTTTACTTCCTCCATCCCTCCATAAACTTTATTGGTTGAGGTATAGATAATTGCAGGTTTCAACTTTGAGTTTCTAATCGCTTCCAAAACATTAAAGGTTCCTTGTGCATTTATATCAAAATCCTCTCGGGGGTCATTTACTGAAGTGGTAACCGCCACCTGGGCTGCTAAATGTAACACTGCATCAACTTTTTCAACCTCTCTACTCAGTATCTTTTGATCATATCTGACATCAGCTTCAACAACTTTTAGCTTGGGGTTAATTGATTTAAGCCAGGCAAGATTGTCTCGTGTCCCGTTTCTTGCAAAGTTATCCAGAATTGTTACTGTTTTACCCTTTTTTAGAAAATACGCAGCCGCATTTGAACCTATAAAACCTGCACCGCCAATAATTAGTATGTTTTTCATATGTTTTTTCCAACTTAACCAGTAAGCCAATTCTCTCGATTTTTGTCGTCATAATATCGCAAGATTCGTAAACGGTAAAAAACTGCCAATGTGTCCCAAGCCATCTTGAAAACAGTTGACCATTTAATATGCGAGGTTTGCGCATCAAAATGAACTTCAATTGGTCCTTCAAATATACGCTTAAAGCCCAAGTATTTGGCCACCGCCAACATTTCTATATCCATTGCATATCTTTTAACTAGCAACCTGGGAAGAATTTTGTCAATTACTTGCCTTCTAAAGATCTTTATTCCACTTTGAGTATCTGTTAATGGCAGCCCAAAGAGAATTTTTACCCCGAGATGGTAACCAACACTGAAGATATATCTTAGAAGTGGATAGTTTACCTGGGAAACTGGATGGCGCTTTGAACCAACAATAATGTCGGCATTGTACCAATCCATATGAGCCATAAGTATGGTAATTCCTTTCGGAGAAATGTCCATTCCAGCATCAAGAAATGAAACCAAATCTCCATGAGCCTTGCTCATACCATATCTGACTGCATAGCCCTTGCCTGCATTATTTGGATATGAAAATACTTTTACTTTCGAGGAGTTTATTTTTCTAGCTTCTTTCTCAGTATTATCAAGTAAACCATCAACAACACAGATTATTTCAAAATCAACATCCTTCAATCCTTCATTTAAAGTTGCTTCAATATTTCGTAAATCTTTGTTAATTGTTTTCTCCTGCTTGTACGCAGGAACAATCACTGACAGTAGTTGTTTACTTTGTTTCTCCATGCAATTTACCTTGATTATAAGCCAAAAATAACGACAAACCCAAAAACAAAATAATCATACTAAGTAAGTTCATTTGAATCACCACAAGTATAGTCGAATGGTTAAAAACAATCAAAACAGTCTGCATAACTAAAACCAACAAAGCAAAATACGCTAGCTTAGTTTTACCTAGCGACAAGAAAAAGTTCATTAAATGGAATGAAACTGTATAGAAAATCATAAACACGCCCATCCAAACAAGTTCCTTGGCCGCCATTAAATACTTTGGACCATACAGCACACCAATGGCAATATTGGGAAAAAGATAATAAAACAAGGTTATTACCACTGCTATACCAACAGTCACAACCAGCGACAACAAAAACACAGTTTTATATTCCTCTCCTCGTGAAACTCTGCCAGAAACAATTGGAAACATGGTTGCAGAAACAGGCGAGGCTGCAAAATAGATTATCTTACCCAGTGTTGATAAAGAAGCATAAAGTCCTGCTTCATATTCTGGTAAATAGTGCCTTACCAATAAAATATCAATTGTAAAATAAGCAGCGAACGCTAATGCCTGCATCAGCGCAGGTAAAGCATATTTAATAAACTTTGAGATCTCAAAATCCTGCTTTGCTTCAAAGTTAATTTCTTTTTTGATTACACCAACAGAATAAAAGTAGGCAAACAATACACCCACTATCACGCCAGCCAAAGCACCGGCAACTGAGAAGCTTGCAATAACCAAAGCCAAACCCAACACAAGTTTTGTAATACTTGATATCAGGTTGGGGATTACTAGACCAGTGAACTTAAGTAATCCTTGAGATGTCGATTGATTAACTAGCGTAACTAAAGATAAAAACAAGATCGGCGAAATCATAAATATTAAAAATATACTGTCAATATGTAAAAACCACTTCAAAAATGGACTCAGCAATAAAACACCTAACGAGGAGACAACCGCAATTTTCCAAACATAGCTTTTTATTTTCAAATAGACTCCAGATAGTTCGTTTTTATCTTTAGCTGCAGAAACAAATTTAACAATAGCTACACTTGAAGACAAGGGGACAATGCTAATGATATACAAAAGGGCAAAAATTGATGCCAGCAAACCATAGTCAGACGGTCCCAACAACCTACCCATGACAACGTGGTAAAGGTAGTTTACCGCGTTTACAAACATTCCCCCACCAACCATGATTGCACTGCCAGAAAACAACGGATGAGAGATAATTTTTTTAATCATAAGCTCTTTATTAGTGTCAAGAAATCCAAAAACCCCTGCTGAACATTGCAAAAGCGGCAAACTGAACAGTTAATAGTAGTCCAAAAATCGTTAACTGTAAAACCTTCGGTCGTGTTGCCAGTGCACTAGCCGTAACTATAAACGCAGGAAAGGCAACCAAAGCATATCTGGGAGTTGACACGAAACTTAGATATAACGTTGGTGTAATGAATGCACCCAGAAGATAAAACCAATACGCTAGTCTAATTTTCGACACTGAAATAATAGTTACGGTAAGGAGCCACATGGCTACTAAAAACTCTAGTAGTGTTGGAAACGTACCAGCAAAATAGGTGTAGTTAAGATTTGGCAGAATCTTAAAAATATATCGATATATTACCCTGGGAAGAATAACAGGGTTTTGTGATCTATATTCACCAAATATGTGGCCGGAATAATTGAAGGCAAATGCATTCCCGGTGGTTAAATATAAATAGTACATGTAAGCCGCCAATCCCAAAGGAATAAACAACAGAAAAGCAAGCTTAAAATTCTTTTTATGTTTAGATGTTAAAAAATACTCACCTAAAAATACCGGTAATAAAATCACTCCTATTGATCTAGTCGCCGAGGCAAAAATTCCAAACACCGCTGCCCAAAAAAAATTGCTCTTCCTAAAGAAGTAAAACGACCAAACAACTGTTAGTAAGAATAAACTTTCTGTATAGAAACTGCCAAAATAAAATGACGTCGGAAAAACTGTTAATAAAACTAACGTTGTTCGTGCAACCTCGGCAGTATAGTCCAGCCGGACAAGTTTCCACAATCCCACCAAAGCAAACAAAAAGGATAGGTTTGATAAAACTAAGCCAACCAAAGCCAAGTTTTCAATACTTTTGTTAAAAAAACTTGCTATCAAACCAACTAACACAGGATACAGGGGAAAATAAAAATGCTGCAAACTTTTGTAGCCACTTTGGGCAATAGACAAATAGTGTTCCCCATCGAAATTAAGCCACGACCAAAAGTAAGGGTTCTTAAGGTAATTACCCATTCCCCCACCTAAGAAGTTTTTTTGCAGTGGAACAAAATTTATAGCAAATAACAAAATTAAAGAAAGGCCTACTCTCCAAACAAGAAAAACTATAATTGGAAACTTGTATTCATTAAAGAACGAGTTTATATACTTCATAGGTTTGTTCTGCAGTTTTTTTCCAGGAAAATTGCTTTAGTCTTTGCTTGCCTTTTTCAATTAGCACTTGGCTTAATCTTGTGTCACCTACAACCTGTTTTAGTTTTTCACCCATAGCTTTGTAATCTTTTGGATTTACATAAAGACATGCATCTGATCCAACTTCTACCAAGGCTTGAGTCCTACTGGCCACTACCGGTAATCCTACTTGAAATGCTTCCAAAACTGGTAATCCAAATCCTTCATAAAAGGATGGTTGACAGTAGACTAATGCCAATTGCATAATGCCCGAAAAATCCCTTGCCGGGACAAAACCAACTCTATAGACATTTTTGTTTTTAATAAAAGCTTGATAAATACTCTTATAATGAGCCAGTTCCGGATGAGGTTTGCCCAACAGAAACCTTAACCAGTCCATTGGACCACGAAGGTTTCTTACATCTTGACCTAAATCTTCAACTTCTGCAGCTTGTTTCCCAACGATAACCAGCGGTAGCTTCGCATAATCACATGCTTTAATCAGGTTCGCTATATTTTTGTTGTAGTTAATGTCCCCCACATACAGAACATACTTTTTAGGTAAATCATATTTTTTAACTATTTCTGCCAGTTGCTTACTGTCTTGTTTAGCTATGCCAGTTTGTGGTGCAAGATATACCACATGAACTTTCTTAGGGTCAATCTCCAGAAATCTAATAATGTCCTTTTTTGAAGCTTGACTGTCGGTTAATATTGCCTTGGCGTTTTGCGCCTTTTTCTTTTGGGAAATGAATCGTAACTTTCCCCTGATGCCTGGTGGATAATGCTTGGGATAAATTAATGGAATCAAATCATGAATAGTAACAATATAATTCTTGTTTTCAATATTCTTCGGGAAAGTATCGATAAATGGATTGAAAAAGGGGATATGAACGACATCATATTCAGATAAATCTGACGTAAAAACATTAATTACCCTAACTCTGTCGCCAAAGGCCTGAACTAAGTTGTTAACGTAAAAACCGACTCCTCTGGCTGCATGACCATCGCTGGTGGCACTTATATCAAATGCTACTTCTTTAAGCGTCATTGGCTAACTCCAAAGCGTAATCGGGCGAATATAATTCCACCTCTTGCCTAATTTGATCAGATTTTATTATGTCGATGATTTTTGAGGCCACCCAATTTGGCGTTAAATATGCTTTGCCCTGTAAGCTCTCATCCTCCTTCTCTTTTAAAGTCATTGGGCCAAACTCTGTTAACACACTGCCAAGCGTCAAAAGCATTACCTTATGATTGGTGTGATTAAATTCTTTAGACAGAGAAAGTGACATACCTCGAAGAGCAAATTTACTAGTACAGTATGGCAAACGGTCTGCATAGCCGACTGTTCCCATACCAGAACCAAAATTAAAAACAATAGAGTTTGCTGATTTTTCTAATGCTGGCAACAAATATTTTGTCATTAAAAACACAGCCGTTAAATTTATATCAAGTGATTGTTGCCAATCCTCAATGGTTGTATCTTCAATAGTTTTATAGATTCCCACTCCCGCTGCATTAAACAACAAATCAATACTTGAGTGATCTAAGATTATTTTTTCACAAACTTGCTTTATTTGTCCCTTGTTGGTTAAATCACAAGGATATTGGTCAGAGGATCTAGATACAGGAATAACAGTCACACCTTCGGCCTGCAGTGCTTTATGTAATTGCCTGCCCATTCCTCCACTTGCTCCAACTAAAACTGCCTTTTTACCAGTTAATTCCATAAGCTAATTATAACTCCCTATCCAATATTTGTAATACGCAAGTGGAAAATGCCAGGCTGAGAAGATAGACCACAAAAATCCTCTAATACCATCTTTAAAGCCTGCATGACGAATAAACAAACTCAAAAAAGTTATTATCGGCTTAATAAATATGAAGTATACAAAATTACCAAAGTTCTTTTTCATTTTTTGTTCTTTCCACGTCGAAGCCGTAAAAGAAGTATATCTGTTTGCCCGATCAAAATATCTTTTCAAAGTTGGTGAATCGTAGTGCAACAAGTCATGGGTTAACCAGTCAACTTCGCCATTCATCCACATAATCTGCTCATGTACAGATTCGGCCGGAAGACCTGCCTTGCCGTTTCCAATAAGCCTTATGACAGCATCTGGGTAAACTCCTGCATGCACCAAAGCTTTGCCCAAAAACATATTTCTTCTGGGAACAAAAAAAGCAACTATCTCACCAGTTTTTTTGCCCAATTGGCCGTATTTTTCTTCAATAACTTTCTGATGTCTCATAAAAAGCTTCCATTTTCTGTGATCCTTTATTTTTCTGTTCTTTATTTCTTGGTAACTCATAGTGATTACTTCCCGTATTTCTTTTGCTAATTCAGGTGAGACTTGTTCATCCGCGTCGAGTTGTAAAATCCACTCTCCTTGGGCTTTGTCAATCGCTTTTTGTTTGGTTATATGGAAGTTTTCATGGTGCGGCTCGCTAAACACTTTTGCTCCAAAGCCTTGTGCAATCTCAACCGTTTTATCGGTTGAATATTCATCCATTATTATAATTTCATCAGCAATGTCGGTTACCGCTGACAAACATCTGCCAATATTCGCTTCTTCATTCCTTACTGCTAGCACGACTGATAATTTTACTTTTTTGTCCATCTGTTTAGTTTGCAACTATTTGAAAGTATAGGTGATTATTGCTGCCATATACATTTTTTACAATATTTGCTTCTTCAGGTATCTCTTCCTGTGTTCCAACCAGCATACTATTTGGATTTTGTGGTTTGGCTTCGTCAAACTTAATTGAAGTGAAATAATACTTATCAAAATGATTAACTGTAGAAAATCCAAAGTTATCTCGGCCTGTTAAAAAATGTTCTGCTTGGAATTTAACTGGATCATATTTTGAGTAAAACAAAAACAAAATATATGGTTGGTCGTATCTGTCAGTAATCAATACCTTTTCATAACGTTGCTTATTTTCAAGTACATAATTGACTAATTCTTTTACTCCATATTGGGAGGAGAAGGGATATTCCTTTGCCATATGTGAGTAATACATGTGTACATATCGCGCAAAGCTTAACACAATAACAAGGGTCATTAAACCATAAAGAGTAATTTTTACCTGTTTTGTTTTCACGAGTTGCTTAATTGTTTCCACGAGGACAGTAAAGCCATAAGCACTGAAAAAGGTTAACGGTATTACCATATTCTGTGACCTTAGAGCATGTGGTGATTGAAAAGTAAGAGCCGCCGCAACCGGAGCAATAATCAACCACCACGACACAATGAGCCATTCTCTTTGAAGATGCTTATCTTTCAAACGCAGTATCGACACCACAGCAATACCTATAAATAACAATTCAATTGTGTACATTTGGCCAGTTTCTGGAACTCGATTTCTTTGAATCTCATCTCCTGATAAAAATAGAAACTCACCCCAGTAGTGTTCTGACCAATTTTCAAAAAATACTAAGCCATAATTGATTAGCTTGTTGTGAAAAATTTTGGCAAAGGCAGAAGAAAAGTTAACATGTTCTGATCTTTGTTCCTCAAGGCGTGCCTTTGGGCCAGTATCAGCAAACAAACCTACACCAGCTGCCCGAGACGATATGGCTGGCCGGGTAAAATCGTAAACAAGAGGCGCAACCATCAACAGACCCACCAAACCTGATATGGCAAGGTGCTTGTAGTGTCTGATTGTTTGCTTATAATTAATCGCCAATATACCAAGTACAAGAACGGGAACTATTATTCTGGCTGCATGATAAGTGTATAACGAAGCCACAAAGACTATCACTGAAACAATTAATGGCTTGAGGGTAAATCCCCGGTTTATACTTTTAACCAGCAACAAAAATCCCCAGACAATTAAAAAGGTTGCAAAATTTACTTCCCAGCCTCCTCTGGAGAAATGAATATGCCAAGGACTAATTGCCAAAAACAAAGAAGACGTAAGGGCAAATATTTCTTTGGTTTTGGCTGCCATGTTAAGGAATAAGTTTTTTATCACTATATAAACTAAACCTACAGTTAGAACACCAGCCAAGGCACCAGGCAGTCTAACTGCTAATTCAGTCAAACCAAAAAATTTTACAAAAGGCAAAAGTGTATATACATAAAGGCCGGGTTTGTAATCATTAAATGATTGAAAGTGAATGGGCCATGAATTACCATGCTCATCCTTGCCAGTTTGTATAAGAGAATAGGCATTATAGCCAAGAGCAGCTTCATCAGCATTCAAGGCAGGGTATGTATCTAGCTTATAGAATCTTAAAAAGAAAGCTAAAACTAAGATTGAAAAGAAAATAATGTTCGTTATTTTTTTCATTTAAAGTGTTTCTACGATTCTAAATGCAGGTCTAGTATCTAAATAGATAATCTCCTCAATAAGTTTGGCATTATTATTCACTTCACTATCTGGAATGCGGATTGTATCCCCAACTACCAATACCCTTTTTTGACTTCTAATCCTTGGCCAATCAAAAGCAACAAACTCAATATTCTTTCCTACTTTTTCAACTTGGCCAACATCGCCCGAAACATTTTCAGAAAGCTTAGCCTGCTTTTGATAGTTTATTGGATAATACTCTTCCCTGCCTGCCGCGGAACCATAAAAGAGAAAATAAATATACGGTTGAGAATAGCTTTGCTGGATATATACCTTGTCATACTTGTCCTGCAGAGCAATTACGCGCTGTGCAATTTGTTTGTAGCCGTATTCCCAGGCTTTAGAATCATGTTTTGGCAAATGAACATAATATGCATCTATATAATAACCATAATTTGCAACATAACCAATTAAAAATGCTGCTAGTGCTGCATATTTGACTGTCTGCTTTAGATTAACAATACCGTTTAACACAAACATTGCACCAAATGAATTAATGAGGATCACAGGAATTACCATATTAAATGACCTAACTGCATGTATTTGATCTTTGGACAAAACTGCTGGTATCGGAGCCAAAGCCAGCCACATAAACACAAAAAAGGTAAGTTTTCCTTTATTTCTAACAAGATATATTATTCCTGGAACAAAGAGAAAAACATCCAAAAGTAAGAATAATCCTGTATTGGGGGCATTGTGTTTTGGATTTTGCCAGTCACCTTCAAAAAACAAGTATCTACCGGAGTAATAATTAAAGTACCTACCCAACAACCCCCTAGCAAAATTATTAGTTTCTGAGTGAAAAAGATAATACGACGCGCTACCAATTTTTTCATTATTTTGGTCTAAAAATTGTTGCAGGTATTGCCTTGGTCTTGGATATGAAAAAATACTAAACACAGTCAGCCTACCTGTTTTTCCACTAAAAAGACTAAGAATTATTGGCAAAGCAATTACTAATCCTACAATTGCCGACAAAACAATATTTTTAATCTCAAACTTAACTACTTGCTTATTGAAAACTACAACCAGTGCAATAAGCACCAATGCGCTTGACAATTTAGCACCCTGATAGGTAAGTAAAGTCAAAGCAAAGAATACCGAACTGGTAATTAGATATTTTTGCCTATCGAGCGATTTTAAGAAAAAATAAATTCCAGCAAGTGTTAACGTAAGCGACAAATTAATCTCCCAAGCGCCTCTGGAAAAATGTACATGCCAGGGATTAATGGCCAACAGCAAACTGGCAAAAATGGCGTATTTTCCATCAACCTTCTCTTTTTCTTGTCTAAAATTAACGACGATTAAATACACTAACCATACAGCTAATACACCAGACAATACACTTGGCAGTCTCACTGCCAGTTCGGTTAATCCCAAGATTGCTACAAAAGGCACGACAGTATATATATACAAACCTGGTTTGTAGTCCCCAAAAGATTTAAATATCACAGGCATGGTTTTACCATACTCATCCTTACCAGTTGTTAAGAGCGAATAAGCATTGTAGCCCAAGCTTGCTTCATCTGGTGTCAGATGGGGAGGAATGGTGGAAACTTTGAAAAGCCGCAAAAACAAGGCTATAACCAAAATACCAAGCAATATCCAATTTGTTTTTTTCATTTATGGTTTAGGCTATCCAATATTTCAAACGCTGGTTGACCATTTAGAAAATCAATCTCTTCAAGTTTAGTCCAGTTAGGAGGGTAATTTCCAGGACTGGTTATGAGTAAACATTTTGAAACTGCGCAATCAATCTCTTTTTTGCTCTCTTGAATAAATTTCATACCTGTTTTTGGTATCTGCCAATCATTTACAAAGTAAAATTTATCGAATCCATCAACCCAATACCAGTTTGATTGATAAAAACGGTTCAAGTTTGGATCACTTTTATAGTTTTGTGGATCCCAGGAGGAATAAAAAAGAATAAATTCATGCGGTTCACCATAAAACTTTGTCATGATAACTTTGTCATACTCATTATAACTGTCTTGTATGTATGTTGTTACTTGTTTATAGCCATATTGCCAATCTTTGGAATATTCACTTGGGTATTGGGTCACATATCTTACAAGGTAAGTTACAAAGTTGACCATTAACAAAATGGAAAATGCTCCAAGCATTATTGCTGCACTCCACTTTTGTCTATTTGCAAGGAGTTTTTCATAAATAGAAACCAAACCCAAAGCTACAATTAATTCAGGTAAGGGTAGCATTGCTGACGATCTTAAAACTGCAAACTGCTCTTTTGTTATTGCCGCCGGAATAGGAGCCAGCAGAAGCCAAAACAAAACTAATCTATAGTTTTTATTGCTCCTGGCTTTAGTAATTAAGAAATATAGACCTGCATAAAAAAATGGTAAAGCAGCCAAATACATAAGACCAAAATTAGGGATACTAAATTGATATTGTGTTCCACCCTTGAAAAACAAAAATTTAGGAGAGAAATAATCTACATAGTGTTTAGCTGAATTAACAACTAAATAGGTTGGCCGATTATATAATAGTTTTGCTGGTAACGCTGATAGCGTTGTTGTTTGTCTGAGGTTAATTATTTTAGCCACTGCTCCTTGATCAATCAAAAAAACCTCACTAGATCTTGCTCGCGATTCTTTGTTCCCAAGGATAAACACAAGGGGTACAAAGAACACCAAAACAAACACCAACGTCAAAAATGTGAGTCTATTTAGTTTCCGCAAATGTTTTACAATCTCGGTCTTATAGAAAACTAGGCTTGTAATCAACAAAAGAGGAGAGAAGATACGGGTAGTGTGATATGCAAATACCGTTAAGCCCAAAGACATTGCGGCAAGGGCAACAAACCACCTATTCTTATCGCGATTGAAAAATAAAGCTGCAGAGGCAGTTAGGAAAAAAACTGAGAGATTAGATTGTAAAACAAAACGAGAAGTGAACAGTGTCCACGGATCAATGGCCACAAAAAGTGCCGTCAATAAAGCAATGGACTTTCGTTTAGTTAAGCCAATGGCAAAAAAATATGCTGCTATTACCATCAAAGTTCCCAATAGCGCATGTGGTAAGCGAATTGCAACTTCGGTCAGACCCATGACTGCAATAAAAGGTATAGTCAAATAGAGATTTAAGGGAAGTGGATAATCCCCATACGCTCTAAAGTTGGCAATTGGCATAAACTCCCCCCATTCGTCACTTCCAGTCTTTAAAATTGAGTAGGCATTATAGCCATGACTAATTTCGTCCCAATTTAAACTTGGAGGAAGATTTCCTAAATTAAACACTCTCAAACCCGCTGCCAGGAAAATTATTAACGCTAGTAAGATTGTTGTCTTTTTCATTTTTCTTTTTTGAGATTAGACTTAATCAACAAGCTCACAAAACCAACTAAAGAAATTAAGCTTATAATGTTTCCAATCGTTCGCACTTTTGTATTGGTAAATTTCAAAACTACCTGACCATTAACTGCATTTATTCTAATTTTACCCTCACTGTCTGGTCGTGTTTCTATCTTCTTTCCTTGGCTATAGGCAGTCCAGCCTGGGAAGTAATTAATTGGAAATGAAATCTGCTCATCTGTTGTCGCTACTTCATATATAACCTCATTAGATTTTTTAGAGATTAATTTTGCAAATATTGTGTCAGCAGGTGCAGGATCAACACTGATACCTGAAAAGTTAGGCCAATAGTCCCCGATCGAAGCTCTCGTTTGCATCGTTAATGCTTCCCCAGTGGTTAAGTCAGCATCAGTGTAGGTATACCAAATATCCTCTTGAAAATATTTTTGATTCACAAAAAGCGAAACAATTAATGTCAACACCAAGACAAAGTACCGATATTTTTTTCCAAGCGTTTGCATTATTGCCCCACTTGCCAATGCAAGAGTAAAAACAATTATTCCCAGAAATCTCCAAGGAAATTGGATATAAGCCATTTGAGGAATAAGCTGCCAAAAGACAACTGATTTTCCATGAATAAGCCCAACCAACACTAAAAATATCAATAACAGAATTAGAAATGATTTATTTTTGTGAAGTTGTTTTTTGATCACTAATATAATTGTGGTTAGTAGGACAATTGCCCATTGGACAAAGCCAATTGATAAATTTAGTCCATCCGCAGGGCCAAATACTGACCCTCCATAGCCCCAATTGTTCGACAAAAACAACTGTCTAATGCCGACAAAATGGCCTTTGAAATCAAAATAGCCAACAATAGTACTCTCAAGCGTTATATATTTTGATTCAGCCACTACAGGTAACACATAAAAGGCAATTAAGCCTGCACTAAGAACGGCCGTCAACAAAAGTCCTGGAATTAATTTCCAAGCCTTTTTTGCTATTAGTCGAAAAATAAGCCAGATAACCAAAAAAGGGAGAAATAACACAAAAGAGAGATTATGATTCACCACCAACGCCGAAACAGATAAGCCAAAAAGTAACAAGTCCGTCTTTTTTTGTTTAGCCAGGTATTTTTCAAAAAAGAGAATGATAAGTGGATAAAACACAAAACTCACACTTTCCGGTAGTGCTCCCCTCACCCAAACATCAACTGCTCTATAAGGCGCATATAGATATATTATGGCTGACAAAAAGCCTGCAAAGTTACTTTTCCATAAATGTTTTGCCAAATAAAACATACTGATGGCTGACAAAACAAGTGAAGCTATGAACACAAGCTTTAAAGAAGCAATCAAAGAAAAACCAAACAAGGCAAATATTTCTCCAAATGCATACGAAAGCTGACCATAAAAATTAAACAATGGTTCGCCAAAACTCAAACCCACATCCGGCGACCATCTACAGGGAATTTGTAAATCTTTTATACATTTATCAAATTCGAATAACCTAAAGAAATGGAAGTCTTGCATTGAATAAATACCAACACGAAGCATTCTGTAAAAAGTGGGAATTGTGACAAGTACCACCAGTAGTATTATCATGGTCTTTGTGACTCCACAATTAAGTACGCGTCTTCACCATTTGGATATTTGATCACTTTTAATGGTTGAATGTTTTCGCTGAAATCTTCTCTTGGTCCAACAAATAAGTTAAAGCCGGGACTACCTACCTCATTCTTTCCATCGATTGATTTAAAAGTGTAACCATTCAACTTATACCTACCCATTTGATCTACCCAAGAAAAGCCTTGTTCGACAAAGTTCCAGTTCTTAGAATCATTTTGAATAACTCGGGGATTCATTTGATTATAAAAGGCAAAATAAATGTGTGGCTCAGACATTTTTTTACTAATGTAAATATTGTCATATTTGCCTTTTTTAGCAGTAGCAGAAACAAACTCTACTACTTGTTTTGTGCCATAAATCATCGCTTTGGCACCTCTCATGGGCTGAGTAATCAAATATTTTTCCAAAAAGAATATAAAGGAAATGGCAAATAGACAAAAACACATGCCACCTGCTACAGATCTGTATTTTGGTCGCAGTTTTTCATACAGATAAACCCCACCCATCGCCGAAGCTATTTGAATTGCTGGCATCATGATCGCAACTCGGTTTGCTGCGTGCCCTGGCCCTTTGGCCATACTGGCAGGGATTGCAGAAACCAATATCCAAAATACTAACAGCCAAATATTTCTGTTTTTATTTTTCTTTCCAAGAAAGAGTATAAAACCAAACAAGAATACAATTTCAAATATATACATTAAGCCAATCCCCGGAACCATGCCATATGTTCCCTCACGTGCTCCTTCAGAAAACAGAAACTGGGGTGAGAAATAGCTTATATAGTTTTTAATAAAAGTATCACTAAAATAATTAAATTTATTTCCAAAAATGATTGCCAACTGCGGATTAATCCCTCCCAATATCGCATCATATCTGCTCTGTGAAATACTATTGGCTCCCTCTGTTGCATTGAATATTCCCGCTGTCGAAACGCGCGATGCCCCCCCTGATAAAATATTAGTCAAAGCAAATGCACAAAAAATTCCAAAAACTACTCCTGAAAAAACATACTTTTTTAAACTGACGAAGTTTTTTAAACTAATAAAAACTAAAAAACCAACTATTAAGGGTGTTATTAGTCTGGCTGAGTGGTAAGAGAAAAGATTCAAACCAAATACAAGGGCAGATAAATATAAATATTTTTGATTTTTGAGGCCTTTATAGAAAAACAGTATGCCTAAAGGTAAAAGAAAAGTTGTTAGATTGGCTTCAAATGCTCCACGAGACATAAATACATGCCAAGGAGAAACTGCTAACAAGAAGCTTGCTAAATACGCATACTTTTTACTCCCAAAAAGCTCTTTAACCAAAAGGTAGGTAACCAATATTGCCAATGAGCTCAACATTGCATTGGGTAAACGAACTGCAAATTCAGACAAACCAAATACAAAAACAGAAGGGATAGTTAAATAGGTATATAAAGGCAACTTGTTGTCACCAAATGATTTAAATGTTAAAGGCAGAGAATTACCCCACTGGTCTTTACCAGTTTTTAATATTGAATAAGCATCATAGCCAAAAGAAGCTTCGTCAGGTGTGAAGCCAGCAGGATAACTTTGGAGGCCAACAATTCGAAGTATAAAGGCTATTGCCAAAATGACGATAATTGGCCAGTTTTTCATTAAATAATTATATTCTGCCTGACCTCAAATGTCGAAGGACAAAGATAAAAGCAGCAATATTTATGACAGCAATTACACAAGCGAATAGCGGCTCTACATATAACCCTTCTAAAACGACTGATGTGGGTATCCAGAAAAGATGATATAAATTAGCCAAGTGCGTAATGGAAAACACAAAATAAACAATCCAGAATCCTGGTATCAAACCAACCAAAAGCGTTGCTAATGGGAAAAATGGGTAAAGATAGCGCTCATGAATACGCGTCATAAATAAAAATGTAACCAATGACAAAATCGAAAATGACAATAATACCCTTTTTTCATCAAACTTCTTTGATATCCATATGCCTAGGCTTACAATTGAGACTGTCACAGCGGTTAAACCCCAAACTCGAGCAGTTAGGCCAAAATAGACACCATTATCAAGCGTTTTTCCAGAATCAACTAACCACCAAAAATTAAATGCATTAGCAGTTAAGTAACCAATCTCTCCAGGAAAGAATTTATTCAAATAAAGGTTAATCATCCAAATCGGCAAGTCAATATTTATGTGGAACCACATAGCACTACCAACAAAAACAATAAAACCGCAGACAGCAGCTTTCACCAAAGTTACAAATTTATATTTTTTACAAAGCGAAATAACCAACAGCAGTGGAGCAAACAAAGCTAGTGAGCCTTTAAATAAAATTGAAATCACAAAGAAAATTATGCCCTTTTCCAATTTACCATTGAGAACCGAGAGTATACTCACTAGTCCAAATAAATTAACTAATGCATCAGTTTGCCCCCAAACTGCAGAGTTATACCAAGTAATGGGGTTGAATAGCCACAAGGTCGACAACCCCAAAGCAAGCTTTTCATTTTTCCTTTGTTTGAAAAACTTATAAATAACTAGTCCTATTCCCAAGTCAGCCAAAATTGAAGGCAGCTTTACTAAATAAATCATTCCTTTTGCTTCCCAAAACCAAATGAAACTGGAGGGGAACATGGCTAATTTAGAATTAATATTCCAAGAAAAATCTAGTATTGTCTGATATATAAATGAAGTTGTAGCAAACAATAAAATATACAAGGGCGGCTGATTAGGAGCAGAGAAATTCCAAGATTCTCTTTCATAAAAACCAGAAAGACCATTTTTTACAGCTTCATTGCCCCAAGAAATATTATTATTTAAGTCACCATGATAGGCAGATGGAATTAGGATAAATCTTAAAATAAATGCACCCGCAAAAATAAGTATTAACAACGCCTGATGTGGTAATTTTAGTTTCATCTATTACAATATATACTTTCTGACCCGGTGTTTGCACATTTTTTGTCAGGATCAGTCCTGTAGCCACTAAAAACAATCTCGTTTAAGGGGTTCTTTATGTCAAACTCTTTGGTTAAAAAATGTTCTCTTGCTTGAGACTCTGAAATAGCAAACCTGTCACCTACCAATATCTGGTCTTTGTAAATGTCACTCTCCCAATTTATGTTTCTTGTTTCAAAATTTGCGAGTGAATAGCGATCATTAAAAATAACATCACGATAATAATTTTCTTTTATAACCGGATCAACACTGCTTTGAACTTGATTCGAAGGAAGTTTATTAAAGAAAGCCAATAAGATGTATGCAGGTTTTATGCGGCTTTGATCAATAACAAAGTGGTCAGATTTTAGGCTAATATTTTCTGCCAAGATAGAATAACCAAAACCAGATACACTTGCTCGTTCGTGGGCATAAAGTACAAAGTACGACCGCCATAACAAAATTAATGATCCACCAACAATCAAGCCGATTGTCGCTAGTGCCTTGATGGCAAATTTCGACAAAAGTTTATCAACTGCCAAAGCCATTATTAACATAAACGGCAACAAAAGTGCGATTGCTCGATGGGTTGCAAAAGGATCTTTTGTGAAACTTGCTGGTATTGGAAATACCAGAATCATAAGTAATACAAATTTTTTGAAGTTCCCATCCTCTGCCTTAAACAAGCTAAATACTCCATATAAAAATAGGGGTAACATCCATGAATAAAAAACCGCCAAATCTGGTATTGACCTTTGTAAATCAGGGTCTGGCAGAAAAAATAAAGACTTTAAGGAAAAATAACCAATATAATTGGCTAAAAACTCTCGCACAAAAGCAAATACATAATTAAGTGGGTATATGAATATGAAAGACAATTTACTGGCCTGAGATGTTATTTGGCCGGTACCAATAAGGTCTGATTTTAACAAAAATGCTGGCGTATTAAAGATAAGTAGATGGGGAATCTGAATTACTAATGCACCTGCTAAACCCAGTAAAACATATTTTTTGTTTTTGGGCAACAGAATTTGTGATTTGAAAACAATAACATATGCCAGAAAAAATAAAGGAATTAAATATCTAGGCATGAACCCTGAATACGTGGAGAGTGAGCCAACTATTAAAGCACCAACCAGATATTTTGGGTTTTTAAGTGCCTGCCAAAGGAGCAGAGCAGTCAAACTAATAAATAAATATGACAGAGATATTTCGTAACCAATTCTACTGTAGAAAAAAATCCATGGAGTAATAACAAAAAACAAAGTTGTCACTAGCGCGGTATAGGTGTGCTTCACAAAATGCAAACATTTGACAAAAACAAATACAACTATTGCAGACAATAATCCAGACACAACGGCCACAAATCTAGCCGAAAAAATACTTAAACCAAACAGCTTAATAGGTAAAATAGATAAATACGTATAGGCAGGTGTCAAATATAGGCCAAGTGATCGAAACAGAATCGGAAAACTCTTGCCGTATTCATCCTTACCAGTTTGTAAAAGTGAGTAGGCATTGTATGCAGGAGAAGCTTCATCAACATAGAAGCCCGCTGGTACTTTATCTAGCTTAAAAAAATACAGTAGCATAGCAAAGGCCAAAACCATTGCCAATAATACGTATTCAAGATATTTATAATTTTTAATTAAGCGCATAGATGATTGTTTGCACAAAAACCAAGATATACAAAACTACTAAACCAACCATTACTTTTGGTTTTTTTGTAGCAAATCTGGTGTAAATCTTATCAGCTCCAATATAGATAGCTAACCAAAACAGTGGAAAAAGACTAATAGGCCCGACTGGATTCCTCGTCCCCACTAGGATTGATACCACTAAAGGCAAAATCCCAAGTACCACCAATAACATAAAGTTTTTACCCTTTATAAGACCAACCAACCCAAGCGCAAATAAAGGTAAGGCTATAAAAGGAAATTTTTCAAACGACTCAATACTATCTGTTTCCCTTGGATGGCTGGCAATAAAATATAAGTTTGGATCAATTACTTCTGAAAAATTATTTCCTAGTCTTGTGATTATTCTGTACTCATGTCGTTGCTCAAACCATCGAGCGGCCGGAATCCAAACCGTCTTACCAAAAAGATGAACATACACAGGTGGGTATTCACTCATCCTTTGAATGCTTTGTATCTTTTGGGTTTCAGATAATGCTACGAGTGATTTTACATTGGTTGTTTTAATTTGAACTAAGACAAGTGTAAACATTAAAACAGCCAATCCGATTGTTTTGTGATTGTTCTTGTATGTAACAAAACTAACCGCACTTACTAGGATTACAAGTGACCCGATGAATATGTTGAATGACAACATCTTCCATATCCAAACGTTTCCAAAAAGAATTAAAAGAAAGATCATTTTCCAGTAAACAAATAAAATGCGGGCTCTCCAGAAGGAAAAGCAATTGCTTTGATAAGTTTCAAATCTTGAGGAAGTCTATCAGGTTCCAGTATTAAATTTAGATTGACTTCTTTTTGTGAAGCCAAATACAAAGTTTTACTGTCTAACGTTTTACCCCAGTCATACAATCCTCCACTGGGACTACCGAAGTAAAACTTATCAATATGGGACACTTTTCCAAAACCAGGCAATTCAACATCATTACCTATCGGGAAATTATTTTGCCAGCTTGCAGGATCATATTCATACCAAGCTGCAAAAAATACCCAAGGTGGTTCATTAGCTGTCGAAATAACCACTGTGTCATAGTCTTTTTCCAGCTGCTTTACACTCTTAATTGACTCTTCAAATCCTGCATGCCACCATCTCTCACTGTAGGTTGGATTGTGCATCCAGTAATTGTGTTGATAGAAAAATATATTTAGTCCCAAGACGAGTGCATAGGTAAACAACACTAATATTCGATATTTAGGAGCAAACAATTTATAACCTTCATACATTCCATAGGCCACCAAAAAGCAAAGAGGTGGAAGTATTAAGATAAGACGGGTTGCATGATGTCCACCACCTGCTGTAATAGAAGCCGGTAATACTCCTGCAATAATCCAGAAAGCAATAAAACTTTTTATCTTCTTGTCTTCATATTTTGCAAAAAACAAAACTGTTCCAATTAACAGAGTCACAATTTCAACCTTATACATCATTCCCATTTTTTCAATCGAGTGTCTTAGGTTGGGATCTCCCCTGTTGAAAAGAAAATCTGCAGAAAATGGCTCCAAGTAATTATTAATCACCATTCCACCCCAAAATGTAAATTTATTATGCACTAGCCTATCTAATGCAGTTGGATTTAAACCGGTTCCTGTTTCTCCACGTGCTTTAGCATCAACTCCCCTGGCAGTACCAACCTCTGATTCGGTTGTTGGGTCACTAAAAATACTAATATAACTGAATCTCTGTGCTCCACCACCAAACACAGTGCTGTAAGCAATTGGAGTTCCAACAATAGCCAGTGCAATCAAGGCATAGGTCAAATATCTTTTTGGTAAAGCAAGTATTTGTTTTCTATATGAGAGAAACAAAAAGACAAGTAAAAATGGTGTGAACAATTTGGCGGTACTATACACCCATGGAGTTAAACAAAAACTTGCAGCCGATAACCAAAGATATTTCCCATTCTTTAAAGACTTAAAAAAGAAATATAAACCAATTAGTAAAAAGAATAGTAACTGAGTAACTTCAAAACCTGCTCGAGAATATTGAATATGCCAAGGAGAAATAGCCAACACAAATGCTGACACTAACGCCAACTTCTCGTTCTTAAATAGTTGCTTAATAAGCAAATACAGCGCCCAAACCCCAAGTATTCCAAATATGGCTGCGGGTAATCTCACGCCATATGCACTTATTCCGAAAATGGCTACACTTGGTACTGCACTATACAAATATAGAGGCGTTCTCCACTCGGCCAAAGAATGGAAATGAAGTGGCATAAAATTTCCATAATAATCTTTACCTGTCTTTAAAATTGAATAGGCTTGATACCCCAAATCAAGTTCATCACCAAACAGTGAAACTGGAACTTTGTCCAAAGCAGTCAATCTCAAAACAGAAGCAAGAAACAAAATACCAACTAAAACGATAGAATATTTCTTCATCATTTAGACAATTGTAGCATTTTCTGACTGCTCCAGAGAATAAAATTATAGATACAGTGACCCAGTATTCCGTGATAAATTTTGCTTGATGGAACAAGTCTTCTCCATTGGTTGGCTTGATCAGTAATCTTTTTACCACTGGCTCCATGGTGATGAATTACTTCTGACTCTGGTAAGTAGAAAACCTTCAGCCCTGCTTGTTTTATTCTTCTGCAATAATCAAAGTCTTCAAAAAACATAAAATAGCGCTCATCTAATAGTCCCACTTTTTTCAAAGTTTGGGGTGTAATTAAAAGTGCAGCCATAACTAACACTTCGACATCAGTTGGCTGATTATCACTTGGAATATATTTATCTAACAAATTCTTTTTTCCAAGCCAATATTGTTTTATTGCCCTGCCTATAGTTGGAAATCTGAAGGCAGAGGCTTGAACACTACCATCTGAATTTAGCAGTTTCGAACCAACTGCTCCGACACTTCCCTCAGTCTTTGCAAATTCCAAAAGCATATCAATACTTCTCGGCTTTACCTCAGTATCAGAATTGAGCAAAAGAACATACTCCCCTTTGGCTTGTTTAATTCCCTGATTATTCGCTTTCGCAAAACCGAGATTATTGCCGTTGAAAATCATTTTGACTTTAAAATTTTTCAAAGACAGATTTTCAAGAGCATTAACAGACTCCTTCTCTGAACCATTATCAACCAAAACAACTTCAAAATTTTGTTTAGGGGGAAATTTATCGATGGATTTCAAACAATCAACTGTGAGATCGGGAGTATTGTAATTAACAATTACAATAGAAATCTGTGGGTCATCATCAATGTTATTTATCATAATTGGCAGTTTAAACTCTATTTGGCAAATCTTGCAAATATTGCTTCATCAGAAACGCTTGATTCTTTCTTTTCTTTCTTCCTTGCCTTCAAAACTACCTTTAACTTCAAAAGTCCCAAAACTACAATTCGGATATATCCTGGATGTTTAAATATTCTTGAGAAAAGCCCTTGAATGTGTTTTCTAAATAGTCTTTGGCTAGTTATATTTTTCCAGACAACCAGCAACTGATTTCTTTGTCTGATTGTAGTAACATAACTTTGGGAAAGAGTAGACATGGTTGCTTCATGAATATGATCAACAACTGACTTTGACTCCCACAGTAGTTTATATCCCCTCTTCCAGGCTCGATAACAAATATCTATGTCTTCCCAATAAAATGGTGACAACAGTTTCTCATCTAAGCCATTTAGTTTCATCCAAATACTCCGACTAAATATGCCACTTCCCCCACTGACCCAAAACGTTTCACTTGTGGTCTTTTTTTCATTTCTGCCGTCAAAAACTATAAAACCATCTTGGAATTTTCCCTTTGTAAAGCCCGCTCCTTTTTCATTAAAAGAAACGCCAAATACTTTACCATCGTCAAAATGAATCAAGGAATCCTCCAAGAAATTAACTGCCGGAGAGACATCAGTATTAAGCAGGCAAACAAGTTCTGACTTAGCGGTTCTTACTCCAGTGTTAACCGTTGAAGAAAAACCTCTGTTTTTAGTGTGTCTTACAAGCTTTACCTGAGGGAAATTCTTTTTCAGAAAACCTAGTGAATCATCTGTTGATTTATCGTCAACAATAATAATTTCGCTGATTCTGTTTTTTTTATTTTCTGAAGCTTTAACAACATTACTCAGGTGTTTTTCAAACAACATTTTGCCATTAAAATTGGGGATTACAATTGATACTGCTTTCATCTAATGTTTTCTCACCTTAATCAAGTGTAGCATTCCTAACCAAAACTTTTTATCCACATCTATGTCAAACCCAACTCGTTTACTTATTTTTACCAAATAATCATTCCTATAAGTTTGAATATGGGTATCATCCCAAATCCGTGCCCACCAAAATTTTCGCAGTAAAAACCAGATAATATTAAATAAAACATTGTCTGAAGGAACTAAAAAGACTGCATAGCCACCAGGTCTAAGAACGCGTTTAACTTCTTTTAAAACTTTTACAGGCTCATGGACATGTTCCAATACTTCCAAGGCATATGCTGCGTCAAACGTATTCGCTTCAAAATTCAACTCATGAGCATTGCCAACTCTAAACTTTAGATGTTTATTTTTACTCCAATGTTTTTTGGCCCAATCAACACTGGTTTTTAAAACGTCAATTGCGATTATTTCCTTGGCATGGGATTTTTGATAGATAGTATTTGTAAACACACCATCCGCACATCCAATATCTAAGATTTTGGCTTGGGGATTTGACTCAGTAACTTTTGCGACCTCCGCAAATCTACTGTTGTGCCACCATCTTTGGAGAAGATTTCTTTTTATAGATTTAAAATACCAATCGGCAGGGACGTTTTCGTGTAATTGTTCTGCGCTTTTTATAGCCCCACCGGCAAAAGCCTTGGAATGGGTATCAATGCTTACTGTTTTCATATTCTGATTCTTTGTTGGATCCTTAATTCTCCAAAACTTTTCTCTTCTAGGAGCCTTGATTTAGTATTCTCTTCTCCAATAGTTAAGTCCAGGTATTGTAGCGGAATACCCCCCATAGGTTCCAGTATCAAAAAGTAGTTTTTAGTATCTTTGTCAGTTGCCGGCAGTCCCCCTAGTTGGCCAATTTGATCTCTTCCATGCCACTGGGGCAGGTAACCATACTTGTTTTGGCCTTCCCATTTATACAAGTAGTCCCAAACAATATTTATCCATAAGGGGCTAGTAAGAGTATTGATGGTAAACTTTTCTCCATTTGCTTTCTTGTATGAATAATCAATTGCAGCCAATTGTTTTGAAAGTAGCATATCTTTTTGAATAGAGAATAAGGTGCTTCCTCTTGGATTTTCCTTTAAAATGGTATTTATATTGCCAAAAGTTAAAATTATCAATACAAGGACGGCAGGCAACTTGTAACCTGTGGTAAACCATTTATATAAAGTAATTCCCAAGACAAGTGATACTGCAGGACCTATACCAACCATCAAAAATGGTGTGGAGGTGCCCCCAACAGTTACAACGGTTAAATGAGAAAACAGCCAAGTTGCTAAAAATAATTCAGGGGTAAATTTATCTTTTTGTTTAAACGAATACACCACACCAGATAGAACTAAAACAACAATCAACCCTCCACTGTAGCCAATGTTACCAGGGTAAGTGTTGAAAGCAAATATTCTTCCAATTTGATTAAGATATAGATTTAAATAGTCACCAACTGATTTTGCATATGCTAAATTTGCTTCCTGACCAGCTGCTAACCCAGCAAGACCAGAAATACTTTTGAAGCCAGTTAAGAACTCATTGGCAATCATTGTAGAAATACTGGCAACAAACACTAAGCAAAAGGTAATTAAATTTTTCTTGGTAACATTTTTCCTGCCTACCCACAACCAAATAGCTAAAGGTACTGCGTGATACATTAAAAATATTTCAGCTTGGGTTGAAAAACCTAAACCAAGTGCAGCAAGGACGACTCCCCAGGTATTTTTTTGCTTTAGCCACATCCATAATCCCAAATACATAAGTGGAACGGTAAAAATCGCAATTGTTGGATTGGAAAGCCAGGTAGCATATTGGGTTGCTTCAAAAGAAATTGCAAACAAAAATGCGGCTAATACAGAGGGTGTGTATTTTTTTGTCATCAAGTAAGACAAATAAAAAACAATAAACACAGTGAGCATATTAACCAAGGCTATCCAGTAAGCTGCAATTATTGGACTGCCATTTCCAAGCAAATAACCAACAGCTAAAACGTAAAAATATAATGCTCCATGAAACAACCCGGGTTGAGAAGCAGGAGGGCCTTGAACTTTCAAGTCCCCGGCAAGTATTTGTCTAGCAATTGTTGCGTCACGGGCTTGATCGTAGCCAAAGGTCAAAGAGTTTTGGGGCAAATACATCACTCTCAAAAAATATCCAAGTATAAAAATAAAAAAAAGTCCGACTAGGACTAACCTTTTCATGCCACCTTAGTATATCTTTTTGTATTTGGTTTTGCCAACAATAATTGCCAAAAGAACTAAGCCAGACAATATTGTTAATTTTAGCCCTTTAGAAAAACTGTCTGGCTGGTATACAAATTTAACTACATGTATTCCAGCTGGTATTTCAATCGCTCGAAAAACAAAGTCAGCTTTATATATACCAACTTCATATCTATCTACATATGCTTTCCATCCAGGATAAAAAGCATCTGAAACAAACAACATCCCAGGCTTTTGGGTTTCAACTTTTATCTCACTTTGTTGGGCTTCATATATTAAATAATCAACTTTGAAACGCGAGTCGCCTTGCTTGGCAATTGTTGGTTGTTGCTCCAAAATTAGTTTTTTATCTAATGGGTAATCTTTATCAATAAGTTTCTCAAGTATTTGCTTCTCGTTATTTTTTACTTCCCAATCGTAAAACATATACGCTCTTGGCAGTGCTGAGACGCTTTCTAAAACTGCCACTGATTTGTCTTCAAAGACCACTTTGAATCTTTTTGGGTCAAATCTAGAATCAATTACTCCATTAACACTTGGTTTGTGTTCCTTGTCATACTTTATGGCAAGATAGTACTTTGTATTGGCTAGATCCAAAACGGCAGAAGTATCATTATCAACTATGCCATATCTTCCTGAAGGATTTGATTCAGCCCTTCCACTATTAATGGATGACACTAGGTGGGAAATATTTAAGGGATGAAAAGTATCATAACCTTCCACCGATTCCAAACCATATGCCATTCTAATGTTTGAGGGAATAACATTCGCTCCAGTTACGCGAAAAGGTTTTTGTTGGTGTTGTAAAAATGACAAAACTGGAACTGGAGGGTAAACAAACTCCCTTGGCGAGAAGGGAGTAAACTTGAAGCCAAAATAAAACAATTCAACAATAGCAAGAACAATGAAAGTAATTCTTAGTTTTGGCTTAAACAATATAATTCCTATTGAAACAAAAAGAATTACACCTGGAAGAATCAAATTTCTAATCGCAGTCTTAAAAATGTCAATATTACTATTAGTCAGTATACCTTTAAAGGAAAGTGCATAGACACCAAACCCAATTAAAATTACACCCGGAATAAGTATTGCCAACAGCTTCAATTTTAGTTTAACTTTTGATTTCAAAGCGTCATATCCAAAACCTGCTAAAAACGCGGCTGCGGCTGTAAACAAAACTGTTGCTCTGTGGGCCGAATTAGCCTTCATGCCTAATATATTATGTGACCAAATAAACGTTGCAATAGGTGTGGGAAAAGAAATAACTAAAGCAACAATTAAAAGTATGAATGAAAAAGCTAGCTCTCTTTTTTGTTTTAACTGCTTTAAGGCAACAACCGCCAATGCAGCAGCTACAACACCAATAAATCCAGTGTTTGATGTATAGTCCTGTGGTCCCCAGTAATTTCTGGTTGAATGATTTCCAAAGAAGTCAGGAGCAATAAAAGTTATTGTTTTACTCCACGGCAAAAAAGCCCATTCAAAAGGATGGGGTTCAAACGCTCGCTGAGAATTATTCATTAGTTCCAGTGAGGGAAGAATTTGAACTGCAGAAAGGCTAATTGCCAAGGCACAGAAAATGGCAAGCAGTAGAGTTTTGGGAACAACAGCTTTTTGTTTCCAAATCATCACCAACCACAATATTCCAATAACCAACGCTGTATAAAGACTAGTTTGAGTATAACCCGAAACAAACTGCAACGCTAAGGTAACAGATAAACCAACACCGTCCAACAATTTTTTATTCTTAAGTAATCTATCAGCAAACAAAATTGCTAAGGGAATAAAAGCAGATGCCAAGGTGTGACCATTCCATTGTGAAAAAATAACATTGTAGCCTGAAAATGCAAAAATAAGTCCACCTAAAATCGAACCTTGATGAGAAACTTTCCAATATCTAAGCAGTAGATATGTAAATGCAGCCGCCAAGATGTGCTGCAAAATAATCTGCATACTCCAGGCTGTAACATTGTCAAATAATAAATGTAAAAATGAGGTTGGAGCAAAAGGTGCTGATTGGAAATTAGCCAACAGTGGCGATCCAGTCAAAATATATGGGTTCCATAAAGGCCAGACATTTGATTTCAATTGATTAATGGCAAACGTTTGCATTGGATAGGTATAAGAAACCGCATCTGTTGTGATAGGATTTTTAACAGGTACTCCTGCAGGGTATCCCCATTTATAATCAAGCCATGGATAATAGACACCAACAATAAAGTCTGCTGGGAGTGGAACTTGAGACTTTAAAATTACTTTCCAAAAAAATGATCCAACGATTAATATTAATACGCACAGAGGTGTAATTCTCTTAAAGAAGAGCAGCAAGTTCTTTCTCAAATCTTTCATATGAGAATTTCTCACTTTCTAATTTTGCAGTTTTTACTATCTGTCTGTATTTTTTAGTATCTGCAATTATCATATTCGTCTTATCAATTAATTCTTCAATAGTATTCCAAAGGTAACCACTTTGACCATCAGCTACTGTTTCTTTGTGCCCACCGGCATTAAAAACAAATGGAACAACATTTGCAGCCATTGCTTCAACCACTGTCATACCAAAATGCTCAACTTTAGTTGGCTCCCTGTGTTCATCAACACCAAAGCCTGCTGCTGACCAAAAAAACTTGGATTGACCAACAATTTCTTTTAAGTCCTTAAAACTTGGACTTTCAACAATTTTAATTGGATATGTTTTTGCAGATTGCTTTAATTTCTCAAGGAAGTCTCCAGCCCCCACTTCCACTCCGCCAACTAAAAATAACTTCCAGTCAGTGTGACCCATGTCGTGAAACTTTTTAAAAGCTTCAATGAGCGTGTCTTGCCTTTTTGATTGGGTTAATTCTGAAAATCTACCCACATACACAATTTGGTTTTCTTTCTTTAAAGGCTTAAATTTATCTGTTTGTACAGGAGGATACAAAACAATACTGTTTATGCCATACTCTTGATCAACAATATCTTTTGTAAAATTTGAATTACAAATAACCTTATTAATTCTAAAAAACTTCATTTTATTTATTAGAGTATTTCCATTGACTCCTTTAAAAGGAAATTGAAAATGGAGAAGATTTTTTCGAGATTTTAAGGTGGGAATACTGCCATCCGATACCCAAAAACACAAATCATATCCGTCTCCACGACTAACAGAATCAACAATGTTAACATTTGCCAGATTCAGTCGAAATCTATTTTCAAGCTGTTGCTTAATGTCTTTGTCCTGCCATTCAATATCAACTGTATAGCCATTACGAGAAAGAATTTCAGCAACAGAAATAGTGTATCTTTCTCCTCCTCCTAATGTATCCCAATATGGGTTATAAATTGCCGCCTTCACAATAATCTAGTATATAACACAAACCAAGTAAAACTTCAGTAATCATTATATAATACCCATATGGCAGAAATGGTTG
>JBBTWO010000041.1:0-2119 GCA_038062745.1 Patescibacteria group bacterium
CCAACAACTACATTTAATCTTCCATCAGTAAATCTACTTCTTTGATATGCAAATTGTTCCAGAAGTTTTAGTGTTAAGGGATTGGCTTCTGCTAAATGAAGTGCTTCTCGTGCTCTTACATGCCACGTTTCACTATCTAAACGATCAAGTGTCGGACTTACTACCCTTTCATAAAAACCCATTGATAAGTTTTAAGACAAAAACTATCGGATTGCAAGTATTAAAAACTTATTGAGGCAAATGAGGGAAATGACATTTTTTCCATTTTTTTCCAGAATTGCACCAGCATGGATCATTTCTGCCAATTTTAGTTTTATTTATTCTTTGTTTTGTTACTGGCTTTGCCTCATCTGGATTTGCCAATCCCATGCTGTCTGATTGATCAATATTGGTAGTTGCCAAGTCCAGTGGAATTTCTGATTCTCTGGCTTGTGAAACCCCAATTCTAAATATTCTTCTGGCCATTTCAGCATTAATTCTATCTATTAAGGTCTCAAAAAGATCGTAGCTTTCAGTTTTGTAAATGACTAACCTTTCATTATCATTATTTCCTCTTATCCCCACCCCTTCGCGTAGGTTTTCCATTTCATCCAAGTGCTCAATCCATTTAGTATCAATTGATCCCAAATATGCATATTTTTCAATTTCTCGCATTACCTTTTCTCCAACTTGTTTCTGACGAGTGCTGTGGGTGTCTTTTAAAGCTTTGTTTAAAAATTCTGTTAATTTTTGGCTTGTTTCTATTTTTTCAATTGCTTTTTTAACTTCTTTTATAGAATTGTCATCAAAAGGAATAATATCAACAAGTCCCGCTACAACCATCTCTGCATCAATTTTTTCCTTTTCAGAAACACTTGATAGAACAACATTGTTGATTTGTGCTTCTAATTTTTCGTAAATTTCAGCACTTATATCATCTGATTCAAGAATTCTTTTTCTCAAAGTATAAATAATGTCTCTTTGTTGATTGGCAATATCATCGTATTCAACAACTCGTTTTCTGGCGTCAAAATGGAAGCCCTCTACTTTTACTTGAGCCTGTTCAATTGCCCGAGAAATTAGTTTATTTTCAATTGATTGATCTTCTGGAAGCTTGAGTCTGTCCATAAGATTGGAGATTTGTTCTCCACCAAAGATTCTCATTAAGTCGTCTTCCAGGGATAGATAAAACTTTGAACTTCCCGGGTCCCCTTGTCTTCCCGATCTACCTCGGAGCTGATTGTCTATTCGGCGTGATTCGTGTCGCTCCGTTCCAATTACATGCAACCCTCCAGCCGAGATTACCTCTTGATGAGCTTTCTGCCATTTTTTGTAGTCCTTACTGTTTTTGTACTCCTCATCTGTTTGGTCTTGCCTTCTATCGGGAAAGGAACCTCCCAAGACAATGTCAACTCCACGACCGGCCATGTTAGTGGCAACCGTAACATTTCCCGGTTTACCAGCTTCGGAGAGAATCATTGCCTCCTTCTCATGATTCTTGGCATTTAAAGTATTGTGGGGAATTTTTTTGCTTCTTAAAAAATCTGAAAGAATTTCATTTTTCTCAATCGAAGTAGTACCAACTAAAACTGGCTGGCCATTTTTATGCCTTTGCTCAATCTCTGTAACTACGGCTCCATATTTGCCACGTAAAGTTTTGTAAATAGCATCGGCATGGTCAGTTCTGGCCATATCTTTGTGGGTTGGAACAACCAAAACATCCAACTTGTAAATTTTCTGGAATTCTTCAGCTTCCGTTGCAGCCGTACCGGTCATACCAGATAAAACGTCATACATTCTAAAATAATTCTGGAAAGAAATGGTTGCTAAAGTTTTGCTTTCTTGTTGAATTACTACACCTTCTTTGGCCTCAACCGCTTGATGTAAACCATCACTCCAACGCCTACCAAACATTAATCGTCCAGTAAATTCATCGACAATAGTTACTTCACCATCTTTGACCACATAGTCTTTATCTCGCAAATACAAACTTCTGGCGCGAAGTGCATTTTCAATGTGGTGAATTGATTCAAAATCTTTTTCATATAAATTATCAACTTTTAAAATCTTCTCAACTCGAGTTATCCCCTGCTCAGTCAAAGTTGCACTCTTCATTTTTTCATCAACTTGGTAGTCTGTA
>JBBTWO010000042.1:0-9924 GCA_038062745.1 Patescibacteria group bacterium
ATAATACTTGGTTTCGATCAAGCCAGAGATTTATTTGCTTCAAAAACAATCTTCACTGATGGCGACATTAAAATAATTGGACCAACTGCTGGAAATAACGCTAACCTTCATCATGGGATTGCTTGGATTTATTTTATTTTGCCGGCGTTAGTGATTTTTGGAGGCAATCCTTTTTGGGTGAGTGCTTGGACCAGTTTGTTTAATGTATTTTCTGTTTTCATTGTTTACGAGTTAACAAAATCTTTGTTTAAGTCAAAAAAGGCTGGTTTAATATCAGCCTTTCTGGTAAGTGTTTCTTATTATTTTATTCAGTATGCCGGTTGGTTATCGAATCCTTCTCCAACGCTGACAACTGTACCCTTATTTTTCTTAGGAATTTGGAAATATTCTGAAAAGAAAAACTGGGGATTGGTGTTATCAATGTTTGCTTTGGGGTTATCTATTCAATTTGAGCTATTCTTTATTTATCTTATCCCTGTGCTTTTTCTTGTGTGTTTTGTTTTGAAGTTAGGATTTCCCAACTTAAAAACATTGCTCTTGTCGATTGGTTCATTTTCTCTGGTGACTTCAACAATGATTTTAACGGAATTTAAATTTCATTTTTCAGGAGTATTGGCAATTTTGGGAGCCGGCCAAAAAGTTGGAGGAGACAGTAATCTGCTGGAAAATATTCCTAAATATGCAGACAGATTTTTGGAAACTTTTTCGCAGACCATTTATCCAACAAATTTAGTAGTAGGGAAAAGCCTTGGAATTATAGTTATCTGTCTTTTTATTTATCTTGCATTTAGAAATAAAAAAAAGACGCAAGCTTTAAAGACTTATTTATTTGTCCTTATTTATTTACTGTCGTCTTGTATAATGTTGGTTTTGGGATATCACGGTGCTCCATGGTTTTTAATAGGTTTGGCTCCTGCAATAACGGTTTGTGTTGGATTTTTGTTGTCCAAAATTAAATATTCATTTTTGCTATTTTCAATTTTGCTTTTAATATTTATCTCTAATTTTTCCGCTATTTTACAAAGTAGTGATGGGGGTCAAGTCTTATTGGGTCCCGACAAAGCAGCGCTGATTTCAACCCAATTGGCAGCAATTGACTACACTTACAACCAATCACTCGGAGAAAAGTTTGTCATTAGTACCGTTACTAATCCTTTGTATATTAATGCCGTGTGGAGCTATCACTACGACTGGTATGGCAAAAAATATGGTTATCTGCCTTCTTGGGGTGGAGGGGATCAATTGTATCCATACAATACTTTACAAAAGCAAAATGGGGAAGAAAAGTATCTCTATTTAATCATAGATCAGACCCCCAGAATTGGGGAGCAGTATCGCCTTGATGCTAGAAACTGGGCAAGCAAAAAAGGGAGCCAGAAAGTTGATACTAAAGAATTTGAAGGTATTTTGGTTGAGAAATATATTCTTCACTAGTTGTTGCGTTAAACTTTTCTGATATCGTCCACTAAAGCAGTTAAAAATTTCAACCCTGATGAGTTTTTTATCTTGGCAATATTTTTCTTTTGGCTGAAACTATTGAGTGTTGCCTGTACCCAAGCCAAAGACTCTGTCCTTTTGTGTTTTTCAAAAACGTGGCCGCCCATGGCATATTCAGGGAGTTTTGTAAACTTTTCAAATTTCAGAAATCTATTTAAACCAAGCAAAGCTTGCTGTCTAAAAGTTTTGAGAGTTCCCTCTTTTTTATATCTTCTGAGAGAAATGTAATAATAGGCACTTCGCAGGATAACGAACTTGCCTTCGTTTGAAAGTATCTTTTGGCCTAAATCAGAGTCTTCTGCGAACTTCATATCTTCATCAAAACCTCCAGCGCTATTAAATGCTGATTTTGTAACTGCAATGAAACAACCCAAAAGTGCAGGAGAACCAACAAACTTGCCAATCTCAAAAAGAACATTCATTGCCATTGCGATTGCCTTATCGGTTTCAAGTTTTGAATTGGTTTTTGTCCAAGTGGTTAGTAAGTCTGGTTTATCATTTTCAAAACAGCTGTAGACATTTTTTAAAAATGATTTAGGAATTTGGGTGTCAGCGTCAAAAAAGATTAGCCTGTCAGAAGTGGCATTTTTTGCTCCCAAATTTCTTTGTGTAGAAGCATTTCTTACTGTTGTGGCTATGGTTTTTAGAGCCAAGTTTTTAGTGAATTTCTTGGCTTCTTTAATTGTTCTGTCTTGTGAATTTCCGTCTACGACTAAAACTTCAAAGTCAGTAAAATTTTGTTTTGCAAGATTACCTAAAAGTTTGGGTAAATACTTTTCTTCGTTTAGGCAGGGGATAATTATTGAGAAATACTTTTTAGCCACTATGGTATTATATAGCCAAGATTGTTGATCTGGCTATCTGAGAGAAGGTGAGCTGATTGAAAAAACAAAATAGAGAACTGTCTAAACTATTAATGCTACTTTCGTTTGTAGCTGTTGTTTTATCGGGAATTGGATTTATGGGCAATGACATTTGGTTGGCTTCTACCCAGTGGTTATTAGTTGCCGCAGTGATTGGTATTTTTGCAAACTATCTAAAAGATTAAATACTCTTGACATATACTATGGGTAGTGGTATTTTATGATCAAATCAATGGCAAACAATAACAGATTTGACGTTAAGAACATAAATAGAAGAGATGTTTTGGCGGGTTTTCTGATTTTGGTAGTTTTGGCTGTAGTTATTTACATGTTTGCCAAACCGAATGTTCCAAAAACTCCTTTTACAATTCCAACTCCACGAACTGAAGAAATAATTGAAGACAAATTTAATTTACAAATTCCAGATGACGTTGAGAAAGCAGATTTGAACGATATTTCAGGCGGAACAGGAAGTGGAATTGCCACTAGAAATGAAATTTTAGTTGATTTGCCAGATCCAGAACCAGGCAAGTTCTATCAAGCTTGGCTTGAAACAAATGGTAAATTAATTTCTTTAGGAAAGATGACTGTGGCAAAAGGTGGTTGGCTGGTTACCTATAATGCCGCTTCATATCCTGGATATAACAAAGTGATTGTCAGCTTGGAAACAAAGGCCGACATGAATATGGAAGTTAAAGTTTTGGAAGGCTCCTTCAAATAAGCTCTAAAACTTGATAGAATTAATTTGTGATCAAGTTTTCATCTAAGAAGGTTTTACTAGCTGCATTTTTTTTAGCAATTGTTGCTCTTACTTCACCCATGAAAGCTAAAGCAGCTTTGGTACATATTGATACAGATGGCTCTGTAATTATGAATGTTTTGGGGGCAAGTGATGTAATTGCCTTAAAAGTGCCCAAAAGACAGGCTTTGGAAGTAAACGGAAATAATGTTGATATTTTTCGCGAAGGGGACAGTTTTAAACTGGCCATAAACGACACCAATTTAAACATTTCAAATTACAAGGACAATATTATTGAAATTGAAGAAACCCAGCAAGCCAAAAAAATAAAAATCTCACTTTCTGGAGACCAATTTAAAATTGAACAAGACGGCATCAGTGTTTTGACTTCATTTCCCATTGAAATTAATCCCAAAAACAAAGAAATTTCAGTCAAAACTGAAACAGGTAAAAAGTTTTTATCCATTTTGCCAAAAGAAGCAGCTGACAGTTTATTGAGAAGTAAAATTGTAGATAGTGTCAGCCCAATAGAAAACTCACTCATTGAAGAAAATGGGATACTTTTGTATCAATTGCAGGGTAGTAAAACTATAAACCTATTTAATGTCAGTGACTATAAAACAAATATTGAAGCCAAAGTATCTGCTTCCAATGGTGAGATTGTCTTTACCAATGAACCCGTGTGGCTAAAGTTTCTTTCATTCTTTTTATCTGGCAATAAATAGTGTAAAGTGGGGCTAATTAAATGATCTTCGTAAATTTTAAAACCTATCAAGAATCCACTGGTAGTAATGCCTTGCGACTGGCCAAAATAATTGAGGAAGTTTCCATGCAAACTGGTATTAAGATAATTGCGGTTGCCCAACCATCAGACATCAAAGAAATTTGCCAGTCAGCAAAAGTAGAAGTTTGGTCCCAAAAAATAGATCCGGTGGAGTATGGTGCCCATACTGGGGCAATAATTGCTGAAGCGGTTGTAGAAGATGGGGCGATTGGAACTTTTTTGAACCATTCTGAAAACAAACTCGACATTGAAGTAATTCAAAAATGCATTGATCGAGCTAATCAGGTAGGTCTTAAAACTTTAGTGTTTGCGGGCAGTATTGAAGAACTGAACCAAATAATCAGATTTTCTCCAACCTACATTTCATATGAGCCAGCAGAACTTGTTGGTAGCACCTCAGTTTCTGTTTCTCAGAGTAAGCCGGAAATGATTAAAGAAGCAGCTGACATTGCCCGAGCCCATGGCACGCCATTAATAGTTGGAGCTGGAATCCATTCTCAACAAGATGTTAAAAAAAGTATTGAGTTGGGAGCAATGGGAATTGCAGTGGCCACAAATATCGTTAAATCAACTGACCCAAAAGCAGCACTTCTTGATTTAGTTCAAAGCTTTCTTTAAGCTTACAAGTGACATGATATACATTGGTGGTGACCACAAAGGCTACAAATTAAAAGAAAAAATAAATACTTGGTTGTTTGACAACAATTATACTTTTGAAGATTTGGGTGCTTTGAAGTTTGATCCATATGATGATTACACTCAATACGCTTCTTTGGTTGCTTCACTTGTTTCAGACAATAAACAAGCTAAAGGAATTTTGTTGTGTGGTAGTGGAGTGGGAGTAGATATTGTTGCTAATAAATTTGATGGTGTAAGAAGCTCAGTTGGTAAACAAGTTGAACAAGTAAAAGCGGGTAGAAACGATGATGATATGAATGTTTTAGTTATTGCAGCTGACTTTACAAAGGAAGAAGAAGCGGTTGACATGGTAAAAACATTTTTGGAAACAGACTTTAGTAAAAAGGACAGATATGCAAAAAGACTTGAAGAAATTGAAAAGCTAGAGGAAAATAATTAATGACTTCAAGGAGTCTCCTTGAAGTGTAAAATATGCTTAATCTTTCAAAACTTTCATCAAATATCGATTTAAAAGGGAAAAGGGTTCTTGTTAGAGTGGATCTGGATGTTCCCCAAATGGCTGACAGCAATGATTTAAGGCTACAGTCAATGGTTCCCACAGTTGACTACCTGCTTAAAAATGGAGCTTCAGAGGTCATCCTTGTGGGTCATAGAGGAAGACCAGAGGGGACAGAAGACAAAAGTTTGACCCTCAAGGGCTTTACTCCTGTACTTTCTGAAATAATTGGTGAGGAAGTTGTCTTTGAGGCTGATGGAAAAATTATCCTCAAGGAAAACCTAAGATTTGATCCGGGGGAAGAAGCAAATGATGCTGACTTTGCCAAGAGATTGGCTTCCATGGCTGATATCTATGTAAATGAAGCTTTTGCTGTAAGTCACAGGCAACACGCTTCAATTGTGGGAGTACCAAAATTACTACCAGGATTTTTGGGATTACATTTTGAAAAAGAATTGGAAAATTTAAATCGAGTTTTGGAAAACCCCAAAAGGCCAGTTGTAACTTTAATAAGTGGGGTAAAAGAAGATAAAGTAGATATGCTTCCTGGATTAAAAATTTTCTCCGACAAGGTATTGGTTGGAGGAAGGCTACCTGAATATATTGATCCAGATTATGGAAAAGGAAATGGCCATCCTGAACTTCTTAAAGACCCAAAGGTAACAGTAGGAAGGCTTATCCAAGACCGCGAAGACATTACTATTCACACCGCTGAAATATTTGAAGAGGAAATTAAAACTGCTGGAACAGTAATATTGGCAGGAGTAATGGGTAAGTATGAAGAAGAAGGCCATAGACAGGGAACGCAAAAAGTATTTACTGCAATTGCCAACAGCAATGCTTTCAAAGTTGCTGGTGGAGGTGACACTGAGACAGCACTGCAGATGTTTAACTTAAAAGATAAGTTTGATTGGATATCAGTGGGGGGCGGAGCAATGCTTGAATTTTTAATTAACAAAACTTTGCCGGGTATAGAAGTCCTCAAAAGATAAATAGTATACTGATATTAATATGGTAAAAGTGGGAATTAATGGCTTTGGCAGGATTGGTAGAATTGCATTTAGAATTGCAACTCTGACACACACAGATGAACTTTCTATTGCTGCAATAAACACTTCAGGATCAATGGACATTGTGGGTTGGGCACATTTGGTTAATAACGATACCATGTATCGAAAGTTTGAACTAAAAGTTGTGGCCGAAGAAGTAAAAGATCCCAAGGAGGCAACTTTAGAGGATCCGTTAATTGGATACTTAAATATCCCTGAGAAAAACATTAAAATTCCAGTTCTTGCCCAAAAAGAACCAGACAAAATTCCTTGGGGAAAATACGGAGTAGATGTTGTAATTGAAGCAACAGGAAAGTTCATTACTGCTGAAGATGCTGCAAAGCACGCAGCTGGCGGAGCAAAGAGAGTAATTATTTCTGCCCCTTCTAAGGGAGGAAATGTTGGAACATATGTAATTGGAGTTAATGAAGTAGATAGTGCAGCACAAGTTATCTCTAACGCTTCCTGTACCACTAACTGTATTGCTCCAGTTGCTGCAGTAATGCATTCAAAATTTGGAATTGAAAAGGCAATGATGACAACAATTCACAGTTATACCGACGATCAAAATTTGCAAGATAACTCCCACAAAGACTTAAGGAGATCTCGTGCAGCTGCAGAAAATATTATTCCAACTTCCACAGGTGCAGCTGTTGCTACAACTGAAACAATTCCAGAGCTTAAGGGATTATTTGATGGTATGGCTTTGCGAGTTCCAACAGCAACTGGGTCAATTACTGATTTTACAATGTTGCTTAAAACTCCAGTTACAGTTGAACAAGTGAATGAAGCTTTTGTCACTGCTGCTCAAAACCCAATTTACAAAGGAATACTTGGGGTAAGCACTGAACCACTTGTTTCCTCAGACATTATCGGAACTTCCGAGTCGGCTATTGTTGATTTAGGATTAACGCAGGTAGTTGATGGAAATATGGTGAAGATATTTGCTTGGTATGACAATGAATGGGGTTATGCAAACCGTTTGGTTGAACAGGTAATTAGGGTTGGAAGAACACTTCATACAGAAACTGTTCCAACTGATCCACTAACATTGAGCTTTAAAGCACAACAGTAAAAATGATAAAGGTAATTCCTTCTATTCTTTCTAATAGTCCTAACGAAGTAAGGCAAATGCTTTATCAGTGTCAAGATGCTGGAGTTGAGAGAGTTCACATAGATATCATTGATGGCGTATTTACTAACAATAAAACAACTGACCCTTCAGTTTTGGAAGAAATAGAAACAACCCTTAGATATGATATTCACTTAATGGTTAAGGAACCCATTAATTGGATTGAAAAATGTATTCGTGCCGGGGCTGATCGGATAATTGGCCAAATTGAGATGATGAACAGCCAGCAAGAATTTATTCAAAAAATCCAAGGCTTTGGAATTGATGCTGGACTAGCAATTGACCTTAAAACTCCAATTGGCCAGCTTGATGATTATTTACTGCCAGATGTAGACTTGATTTTGGTTATGAGTGTGGCTACTGGATTTGGCGGACAAGAGTTTAACACCAGTGTTTTGGAGAAAATAAAACAGTTAAATGCTATTCGAACAAGTGACAAAACTCCATTTAAAATCTGTGATGATGGTGGTGTTACTACCCAAACAGTGGACGATGTGGCAGAATTAGAAGTAGACGAAGTTGTCGTCGGTAGAAAGCTGTTCGAAAATGATCTTGCCCAAAATATTCAAAAATTTATTCAAGCCTCAAACAGGAAGACTGATCAATAGTATTTCTTACTTTGGTTTTGCTGATGCTCTTCCCTCAGATCCATTATATAAAGAGGCATATGAAGTTTCCAAACACCTAACCTCTAAGGGATTTGAAGCCATCAATGGTGGGGGACCCGGAATAATGAGAGCAGTGTCAGAAGGAGCCAAAGATGCTGGAGGAGACCCACTGGTAATTACTTTTTACCCCAAAAACATCACCAACTTTGAAGGCCGCGATCCCAATAATCCTGCTAAGCGGGAAATTGTTTGTAAAAACTATTTGGAAAGAACCTTGAGACTACTTGAGGAAGGAGACGCATATGTAATTTTTAGAGGAGGAACAGGAACGGTATCAGAATTTGGCATGGCTTGGGGTTTGGCTAGGCTTTATTTTGGCCATCACAAACCCCTAATTTTGTATGGCGATTATTGGCATGAAATTATAAATACTTTTATAAGCAACATGAGAATTAGACCAGAAGATTTAAAAGTATATAAAGTTTGTAGTACTCCAGAAGAAGTACACAGGGCAGTAGAGGAATTTGAATCAGCAATTCAAAGACAAATACACATTCACCGTGCTGAAAAAGCATTCCAATTGTAATAAAAATGAATAACTCAATTGACCAATTACAACAAATTTCAAAACAAGTAAGAATAAACATTATTAACATGCTTACCAAAGCTGGATCAGGACACACGGCAGGTCCACTTGGTTTGGCAGACATAATGACTGCTTTTTATTTTGAAATTTTAGAAGCTGAAGATAAATTAATTCTTTCCTGTGGTCACTATGTCCCTGTCAGATATGCTGTTATGGCCGAAAAAGGAATTATTCCAAAAGAAGAATTGCTAACTTTACGAAAATTGGGAAGTCGGTTACAGGGACATCCGGACAGAAGATTCTTAAGGCAATTGGAAACAACTTCTGGTCCATTGGGTTGTGGTTTGGCTCAATCTGCGGGAATTGCTTTAGCAGCAAGACTTGATAAGAAACAAGATTATATTTATTGTATTACCTCAGATGGTGAACACAATGAAGGGAATCATTGGGAAGCGGTAATGTTTGCTGCTAAATACAAACTCAACCATCTTATACAGATTGTAGATAAAAATAATATTCAAATTGATGGGACAACTGATGAGGTTATGCCAACAAACCCATTAACAGAAAAGTATGCGACTTTTAATTGGAATGTAATTGAAATTGATGGAAATGATTTTAGTCAAATTTTAAAATCAATTGAAAAAGCCAGGCAAGAAAATGATAGACCAACAGTGATTGTGGCCAATACAATTCCTGGCAAGGGAGTAAGTTTTATGGAAAATAGATGGCAGTGGCACGGAAAAGTGCCAAATAAAGATGAGGCTGAAAGAGCACTTAAGGAGTTAGAAAATGCTAAATAAAAAACTTAATCTGTCAATAAGTATTTTTGGGGAAGATATTAAAAAAGAAGCGACAAGAGATGGTTTTGGTTCAGGACTAATAAAAGCCGGGGAACAAAACAAAGATGTAGTTGCTCTTTCTGCCGATCTTGGAGAGTCTATGCGCCTTAAGGAATTTTCTGAGAAGTTTCCTGAGAGGTTCTTTGAGGCAGGAGTAGCAGAACAGGCAATGATAACTGTTGCTTCAGGACTTGCCAATTACGGAAAAATCCCTTTTGCAACAACTTACGCTTGTTTTTCTCCGGCAAGGAATTGGGAGCAGATTAGAACAACAATAGCAATAAATAATTTCCCAGTAAAAATAGTTGGAGGACATGCTGGAGTAAATACTGGCCAAGATGGAGTCACTCACCAAAGTTTAGAGGATATTGCTTTAATGCGGGTATTGCCAAATATGACCGTTATCTGTCCAAGCGATAGTCTGGAAACACAAAAGGCTGTCCTAAAAAGTTTGGATGTGAACGGCCCAGTTTATATAAGAGTTCAAAAATATCCGACATCAGTTTATACAACTGTTGATACACCTTTTGAAATTGGCAAGGCAAATGTTATTTGGGAATCAAGGGATCCGCAAGTAGCTATTATTGGTTGTGGGCCAATTGTTTATGAAGCTTTGCTTGCCGCAAAGGAGCTAGATAACATGGGAATTGAGACACAGGTAATCAATATGCATACCGTCAAACCAATTG
>JBBTWO010000043.1:0-4024 GCA_038062745.1 Patescibacteria group bacterium
GTAACTCTGGTTTCGCGTCTACTTCTAATTAATTTTACTTGGGCATTTGATTTAGCAGATCCGTTACTTCCATCGTCACTATCGCCTTCTGCTAATTTTGCCAGGGATTTTTCCAGTTCGTCTTTGATTCTATCTATTTCCTCGGAAATAATATGGACTTCTTCCATTCTTGCTTTTGGTTTTGGTTCTTGGCCGGCTCTTGATTTCATTCTTCTGGCTATTTCTTCAGCGCGCCTTACCGATGCTCCTTCTCGCAAAACCATCTTGTAAGCTTCTACCATCAGTCCTGGATCATCAATTGCTGCCAATGCCCTTGCATGGCCTTCTGAAATAAGTCCTGACAGTAAGCCGTCTTTCAAAGCATCTGGAAGTGACAGCAACCTCATGGAGTTTGAAACGTAAGCTACACTCTTTCCAATTCTGACGGCAATTTCTGACGTAGTTAATCCAAACTCACTCATTAAGCGTTCAAAACCCTTTGCTCGGTCAAGCGGGTTAAGATCAACTCGTTGTACATTTTCAACCAAGGCCATCTCAAGCATACCCTTTGGCGAAGTTTCGCGAATAATTGCTGGTACATGAGTAAGCCCTGCAAGCTTACTTGATCTCCACCTTCTCTCACCAGCGATGATTTGATATCCGGCTGGCGTCTTAGCCACCACTAATGGTTCTAAAATTCCATGTTCTTTAATTGAGTCTACTAAATCAACAAGCGATTCTGGGGTAATGACACCACGAGGTTGAAGTGGGTTTGGTTGTAGTTGATCCACTGGGATCTGTAATATTTCTTCTGCCATAATAAGTTTATTTTTACTCAGTAACAACTGAGACAACTTTTCTGCCTAATTTTTGACCAAATTTAACTATGCCTGCGGTAAGTGCAAAAAGGGTGTGGTCGCGGCCAACTTGGACATTCTTACCAGCTTTGAGTTTGGTTCCTCTTTGTCTGGTTAAGACGTTTCCAATTTCGACTTTTTGACCATCAGCAACTTTAACCCCAAGTCTTTTACCTGTTGGCCTAACATGCTGTCTTGCTTTTCCACCTTGTTTCTTGTGTGCCATATCGAGTTTACGAGATATATGAAATCATTCCTCTTGTGAATTTATTCACACTTAATAAAAAATAAATGATTTCCTATATTTTCTAAGTTGCTCCATTCTAAATTATGTTTTCACAACTGTCAATAGATCAATAGTTTACCTTTTGATATGTTTATAGTTTTTAGAAAACTACACTTATTTTTTAGGAGATTTTCTCGACTTGAAGTCTTGTATACTGAGCCCTAAAACCTTTATGTTTTCTGTAGCGGGATTTGGATTTGTAAGTAGCCACATCAATCTTTTCTCCCTTTTCAAGGTCAGCCAAAACCTTAAATGTTACTTTTGCCCCCTTTACTTCTGGGGTTCCGACACTCATTTTATCTTCATTGACTGTCAATAAAATTTGGGTATCGATTTTCTTAGGATCTTCAAGCTTGTCCACCAAAAATTCTTGACCTTCTTCAATTCTGTATTGATGACCGCTGATTTTTACAACTGCATATTTTGCCATATGTGTGTATTTTAAAGCTAAACACATCCAAAAACAAGGATTAGTTACTTTCTGGCTCCAACTACCATCCCCAAGGTCATCATAGTAGCAATAAGGGAGCTTCCTCCTGCTGACACCAAAGGTAATGGAAGTCCAGTAATTGGAAATAATCCCATATTCATGCCAATATGAACCACCACCTGGATCAAAAGTGTTAAAAACACCCCAGCACAAAAGCTGCGGGCAGCTGGGTTCTGAGCATTTTCAGTGAGATTAATTATTCTTGAAAGTACAAAAAACAAGGTTAACATTAAAACTATTGCCCCCAAAAATCCTAGTTCCTCGGCAACTGAGGCAAAAATAAAATCAGTGTGCCGCTCAGGCAAAAATAGCAATTGGGTTTGAACTCCTTGACCCAATCCTCTTCCCAATAATTTTCCAGAACCCACAGAAATCATTGACTGCAAACTATTGTAGCCTGCTCCGGTTGGATTTTGAGAAGGAAATAAAAATGTCTCAATTCGCAGTTTTTGATATGGAGCTAAAACAAGCCAAAGGAGGGGCAAACAAAGAACTCCAACAATCATTGGCCCAATAATATATTTTTTGTTAACGCCAGTTGATAAAAGTACCCCCACAAATCCCATGAAAGTTAAAACCGTTACCCCAAGGGAGGGCTGAACCAAAATCAAAAACAAAGGAATTGCCAATAGCCCCACTGCCTTTAAAAGTGTTTTTAGATCGGGAATTTTCTTAGTCAAAAAATTTGCAAAAAACACCAATAGAAGTGGCCTAACAATCTCTGCTGGCTGGAGAGTTAATGGACCAATTGGAATCCACCTTACAACTCCACGAGTTACTTGGCCAATAAGCAAGGGGATAATTAAAAATACGATACTGAAGGCATAAAAATGCCAAGAAAAAAGTGAAAGAATATCAAACGAAACAAAAGAAAAGAAAATGAAAGCAATAATACCAATTGCCAGATAGACAAAGTAGTTTGGGAAAACAAATGGAGCAATTGACCGCAAAATTACAACACTGATACTAACAAGCAAGACAATGCCAATTACCATTGGCCAGTCATATTTTTGCTTTGTGGCAGTACCCATCATAATTTTTATTCTTGCCTATTTACTTTGAATTCACCTTCAGAGATTGAAGAAACTAAGGCATTCTTCTTTATATAATCTTCATGTTCTTTGGGCCAAGTAGGCAAAGTAACTAAAACTAATTCATCAAGTCTGGTGCCGATATTTTTTCTTTCTTCTTGAATACTTCTAACTATATCTCTCGCTACTCCCTCAGCTATTAGATCTGGAGTAATCTGAATATCGAGATACCAACTGCCGTTTCGTGACCTTTCTTTTTCTTTTGTGTTAACTACATCTTCATATTTACCATATTTTATCTCTTTAACATTTAATTCCTCTTTTAAAATAAATTCATAATCACGATATTTTTCTTCTTCCTTCTTAGTATCCCCAAAAATCCACAAAGCAGCTAAAGGCTGGCGAACTTTTATATTTTCATTTTTCCTAATTGAATGAGCCCACTCTGTTATGTTTCGAATATTGTCCATTTTTAGCAAATGGTTATATTCACTAATTTGCTGCAACTTAGAACTTGGCCAATCAGTCAAATGAACAGATTCCTGTTTGGTTAGATTTTTGTAAATTTCCTCAGCTATGAATGGTGCAATTGGAGCCAATAATTTCATTAATTTGATCAAAACGGTATGGGTTGTATGATAAAAATCTGCAGATCTTCTGTTTCTACTCCTTCTTATATACCAACCAGATAGATCATCATTTATAAACTTTCTAATATGTTCAACCGCATCTGGTGAATTGTAGCCTTCCAAACTGTTAGACAAATCAAATGTTAATTTGTCTAATTTTTCCAAAATCCATTCATCCAGAGTATTCTTGCTTTCTGATGTTTTGTTGTCGGGAACCCAGCCGTCCACACTGGCATAAGTAACAAAAAAGTTATAAACATTCCACAACGGAAGCAACACTCCTCGGACTTGATTTCTATACTCTTCTTCTGAGATTAAAACATCCTCCCCTTTCATAATCGGAGCTCCCAATAGATAAAGTCTCAAAGCATCACCACCATATTTAGTTATCAGTTCTTTTGGATCAGGATAATTTCCAAAATTCTTGCTCATCTTCCTGCCGTCAGTCCCCAAAATTACACCTGTAACCACAACATTCTTGAAGGCTTTAGAATTATAAAGCGCCGTTCCAACAACATGTAAGACATAAAACCAAGCTCTTATTTGGCCCGTGTATTCAGCAATAAAATCTGGTGGGAAAAAGTCTTCAAGTTTTTGAGTTGAATCAAAGGGAAAATGCCTTTCTGCGAATGAAGCAGAAGCTGCTTCAATCCAGCTGTCCAAAACTTCAGGTACCCGAACGGCTTGTTGGCCACACTTGTCACACTTAATTGTGACTTCATCTATTTCTGGTTTATGTAAGTCGTTTATCT
>JBBTWO010000044.1:0-2394 GCA_038062745.1 Patescibacteria group bacterium
TAATTATTTTTGTCATTTCTCTTAATTGGTATTATTTTAAGCCAGAACATGGAAAGTTGGGGAAACTAACTGATCAAGAGAAATTGTCAGATGTAGCTTGGGATCTTCAACAAACAGCAGGCATCTATGATTATCTGCCCATTACTGCCAAAACAGCTCCAAAAGCTCCACAAAAGTATGTAGCTGAAGTAGCACGAGGAAAAGTCACGGTCTCAGATATGTCTCAAGGAACTAATTGGTCTAACTTCAAAGCAAATGTTGAAGATGATAAGGCTTGGGTAAGAGTAAACACTTTTTATTTCCCGGGCTGGATAGCGTATGTTGATGGAAATAAGGTAGCCCCATTTGTCCCCCAGGAAGAAGAATGGGGAAGAATGTGGATTGAACTGGCAAAAGGAGAACATAAGGTTGAAGTTAAGTTTGAAAATACTCAGATAAGGACTGTTGGTAATGTATTATCACTGGTTTCTTGGTTAACTTTGATATCTTTCCCTCTTTGGCTGAAAAGAGTTAAACTTAGCTCTAAGTGAAAAAAATAATAAGTTCGTTCTCTGATGTCTTTTCGACTACTAAATGGGTAGCTAGTCTATATGTGCGCACCAATCCTGTTTTGGCTTCAACTTACTTAATTGCAAGTTCAGTAATAAGTCTTGGTAATTTAATAAATGCCTATATTATTGCTCGAGTTACCGATGAAGCAATTAAAATATACATGAGCGGGAGTGTGAATGTGGATAGTATGGTTCCAATTTTAGCCATGATACTTGGATCCTCATTATTTTTTGGATTTACTCGAATAATAAGTAGACATGCTTGGAGAATGCTTTATTTCCAAGACTGGATGAATTTGCGCAAGATTCTTTATCAACGACTTTTGGAGCTTGGAGTTTCAAAACTGGAAAAACCTGAAATTGCTAATAAAACTCAAAGATTCTCTGAGGAGATCAATAATGTTACGGGTTATTTAGAGATGTCTGTTGGTTTGGTTGGAAACTTAGTTGGTTTTGTTGGAGCGTTAGTTGTTTTGCTAAGAACAATACCGGCAATTATCCCTTTCTATTCTGTTGTGCTAATTATTGAGTTAGTTGCAGACCAGAAATTTATAAGAAAATTGTGGGTATTAAGTAGAGATACAACAGAAGAGAGAAGAAAATTTATAAGTACCTCTAGCGTGCTTGGTGAATCTAGTTATTTGAAAGAGTTGATGTTAAGTGATGGTGTTGGTTACTTAGTCAAAAAGTTTGATGAATATAAAAACTGGATTGTACAAGAGACTACAAACATAAGGAAGCAGTGGAATTATTGGAAGATTTTTGGTGAATTGTTGGACGCATCAGCTTTTGGCTTTGGATTGTTTCTAATTTTAAAGCGTTTGGCTGCTCGAATGATTTCTGTAGGTCAATTAACATTTGAGATTAGGTCATTAAGATTGTTTGCCGACTCATTTTCTGGAGTTACAGGTAATTTTGTTAGTATTAGAGAGTCTGCTATTAAACTTTCTGACATTAGAGAACTATTTACAGACTATGAACCAGACATTGATGGCAAAAAGTCTATACGAGCCAAGGTTCCTGAAATTAAACTTAAGAATTTAAGTTTCAGTTATCCGGACAATGAGAAGATGGTTCTTAGTAATTTAAACTTAATAATTAAACCAGGAGAGAAAGTTGCTATAGTTGGTGAAAATGGAGCCGGTAAAACTACTCTAGTTAAACTGTTGAGTAGATTCTATAGATGTACTCAAGGTGAAATTTTAATTGATAAGTTAAATATTAATGATTTAAAGATTGCAAATTGGTATAGTAAACTTGGAGTTTTGTTTCAAGATTACAATACCTATTCTCATTTAACTCTCAAGGAAAATATTGAAATAGGTAGAGGTACATATTCAGGGTCTATGGAGGAAATAAAACAATCTCTTGGTAGGGCTGGAGCTTTGGATTTTGTTTTAGATTACCCAGCACAATTTGATCAAGTACTTAGTGAAAAATATAAAAATGGAATTAGACCTTCGACCGGTCAATGGCAAAAAATTGCTATTGCAAGATTTTTCTACAGGGACGCTCCAGTTTTAATACTTGATGAACCAACTGCTTCAATTGATGCTGTAGCAGAAGCTCAGATTTTTGACAACATTTATAAATTCATCAAAAATAAAACTGTCATTATTATTTCTCACAGATTTTCAACGGTTAGGAATGCTGATCGAATAATAGTATTAGATAAAGGTAAGATTGTAGAACAGGGAACGCATGAAGAATTACTAGAAAATAATGGTAAATATGCCAACGCATTCAATCTTCAAGCAAAAGGTTATGTATAAGCTTATAAAGCCATACTGGTTTTTTGGACTTACTTTTTTATTTGTTTTACTTTTGTATTTTCCTGTTTTAA
>JBBTWO010000045.1:0-2001 GCA_038062745.1 Patescibacteria group bacterium
CACTTTCCTGGGAAGAGATATATGACAGCCAGTACTGGAATGATGTAAGTAAAGGCTCGAACTCTTAAAGCGACAATAGATATTGCAAGTAAAATCAACGAGGCAACAATTTCAAAAGAAATCTTATCTTTTCTCAGACCATTTATCAAAAAACTCAAACTCAAAAAAATAAATGCCAATGACGGAAAGAGAGTTAAAGAATCATAGACTTCCAAAAAAGTGCCTGCACCAATATAGCCTGTTGCCAATACCAAAGTTGCCAAAAATGGTTTTATCTTATCGAGAAAGATTTGTCTACAAAAATAATAAAATGCAAAATTCAATGCTAAGAAAGCTGCAAAACCTAGAGCAAAATAAGCCGTTGGTGAGTAGTTGAAGATTCTGTCTAGAAAATTAAAATTGTACAATAGGCTTCCATTGGCCAGGGATAAACACAATCACCACTTCTGGGAACATAAACAATGCTAAAATCATCGTGCCAGAAATAAAAGCTCAGAGTTTTATAAGCAGAGGCAAAAGCAGTGGTGAAAATTATTAGAAGGATAGAGTATTTCTTAACAAAGCTAAACATGTTTTCCAGAAATAATTTTATGTAGTAACCTTCTGCCATTGATATCTGAAAGAAAAAGAAAAATAATGTAGTTAGTTAAGATAAAATTAGTCGGCAACTCATACATACCCGCCCAATCTTTATATATTATGGTTTTATATATTCCAACCAAAAAACTTGGAATAAGCAAATTTACCCAAATCACCCAAAATACAATTTTTAGGATGTCTAGTGGTTTTTTGAAATTTATATAGTTAAACTTTCTCTCTCCTATCACTGGCAAATAGGTAATTGTGACATCTCTTTTTTGCCTCCAAAACTCTCTCTTTAACCCAGCCCTGAAATGATACATTCCTGCTTTTTCTACATAGGCAAACTTGTCATGTCCCAAATCGGCTAGCTGGAGCGGGATGGCAACATCTACATAGTTGAAGTTGTCTGGGTTCGTGATTACTTTTTTCAAAAAATTCTTTCTGTAAAAAGTCATTCCAATTGGCGGAGACTTTTCAGGATTAATTTTAACAACATCGTATTTTTTTCTTTTTTCAACAGTAACCTCTTTTATTGTCGGCAACAGATACGACAACATTGACCAAAGTTGAAGTTCATTATAAGAAACATACCGATTATATGCATTTTGACTTTTTGAAGGCATGTATCTGGTGAAGCTTCCTGCAATAGTCTCGTCATCTAAAAATGGATAAATTAAGTCCTTTACAAACGTCTTGGAGACAAACTCTGCATCTGAATCAAGGTAAAAATAATAATCACCAGTCATTTTTTTGTAACCCAAGACTTTTCCGGGCTCTCCAATCTTTCTGGCTAATGGATCGGAAATATTGATAATTCGCAAATCTACCGGACTATTTTTTCTTCTTTGGAAAGATTTGGCAATCTCTAATGTTTTATCAGTTGATCCAGCGTCAACCAACAAAACTTCAATTTTTGATTTTGGATAATCTTGCTTGTAAATTGAGCCAAGTGTGGCAGTCAAAAAACTCTCTCGGTTATATATTGGGATAATTACAGATACCCTAGGCCAAATTGTTTTCATATTTTCATTTGTTTTCTTCTTAACTTTATAAAATCTTGTCGTTGTACCTTAATGTCCTTGACCTCTTTTGAAAACTTAGTATTTTCTTTTAAGATAAACTCAGTAATTGGATTTTTGTAATATTCATTAATCAAAACTGTATCTGGAATTGTACAATGACCGGTTATCGGTCCAGGATGTGGAACCAAAATTGGTCTAACAACATTTGGTAGAACTTTCGAATAACCATCATTGTAGATTTTTGTTTGAGCAGTATACACTTGAGTAAAGTTTAACTTCTTGGTTGCACAAAGGTTAGCTACTTCCTTACAAAAAACGATATTCCAAGCATAATAGACCAAGTCTAAGAGTTTTGCGGCTTCGCTCTCTTCTGGCCTATCGTATATTTCATACTTCA
>JBBTWO010000046.1:0-6362 GCA_038062745.1 Patescibacteria group bacterium
TTCTGAACACAACGAGTATACCAATTTCTCCACTCCGGCTAGTTACACATACATTATATCAAATGGATACTGTCTCCATAGAGGTTATCTGGTAAAATAGGTGACCATGAAGAAATTTTTGATTGCTTTGCTGTCTATTTTTTTACTGACCTTAAATGCTTCTTTAGTGTCTGCCATTGAGGATCCCTTTGCTGTTCCCAATAATAAATATGGCATCCATATTATCGATGAATCAGACCTAGAGTCTGCAGCCTCCTTAGTCAATTCTAATGGGGGAGACTGGGGTTATGTGACCATTGTTATTTCCCAATATGACAGAGATCCACAGAAATGGCAGAGCATCTTTGACAAAATGGCCGATCTGCATCTTATCCCTCTTGTCAGGATCGCTTCAATTCCCGTTAACAACACCTGGGAAAAACTTCAAACAGAAGAAATCGACACCTGGGTGTCTTTTTTATCTTCGCTTTCCTGGCCAACCAAAAATAGATATGTAATTGTTGGTAATGAGCCAAATCATGCAAAAGAATGGGGAGGAAAGGTAAATCCAGCTGAATATGTAACTTTCTTAAAAGAATTTTCACTTGCAGCCAAACAAAATTCCCAAGACTATTTCATTCTCCCTGCAGGGTTGGATGCTTCAGCTCCAAATTTGCTGGGATATATGAACGAAGAAAGATTTTTACAACAGATGATGCTGATTGATCCTGATATTTTTGATTACATAGACGGCTGGGTCTCACATTCATACCCCAATCCAGCTTTCTCAGGAGAAGAAACAGATACTGGCAAGGGGACTGTGAGAACCTACCAATGGGAAATAGCATATTTAAAATCTTTTGGAGTAGACAAAGATTTCCCAGTTTTCATTACTGAAACCGGCTGGATCCATGATATGAATGGGACAGTTCCCATTCTTACTGATACCAAAAAGGTTGGTGATAAATTGAAATTTGCATTTGAAAATGTTTGGACTGACAAAAATATTGTTGCCATAACCCCATTTGTCTTAAACTATCAATCTTTTCCCTTTGAAACTTTTTCTTGGAAAGACAAAGAGGGAAATTTTTATGACTTTTACTATACTGTTGCTGCTCTTCCCAAAACTGGCGGTAATCCCAAGCGCAATTTGAAACCCACTAAACCACTTAAGCCAAAAGCTCCACCAACACTACAATTTGCTAGTGTGTTCTTTAATTTAGATACACATAGTATTGGAAACTTAAGTTTTAACCTTCAGGAGGCAAACAGGCATAAATGGTGGTAAAATGTAAGTCTAAGCTTTAACAAAAAGTTTTGAGTCCGTAGCTCAGTTGGTAGTAGCAGCTTCCTCTTAAGAAGACGGTCGTGGGTCCGAGTCCCACCGGACTCACTTTAGGCAGTTTTTCTTGACTTAGACAGGTCATTTATGGCATCCTTCTAAGTAAAGTTTAACTTGCCCAAACTATGCAACAAACAGAAGCACTAGACCCCCAAGGACTATTCGGATTTTGGAAAAATCTGACACTGATTGTTATCTTTATTACTCTTACCCCAATTGCCCTTGGCACTAGCCTTTTTTCCCTGTACTCCATAAACAAGGACGTTCAGGTTCAACAAGAAATTGTTCAAAAAGCTGTTAATTTAATCGAGTCTCCAAAATCAGGAGTCAGAGTATATGCTTCACTTCCCGAAGAGCCAAAACAAATTTCAACCACAATTGTAAAGGTTGACGCACGAGCTGAAATAGTTAGAGCGTATTTGGATAGATATGAATCCCCTTTATACACATTAGCAGACAGTTTGGTAACAAATGCAGACAAATATGGACTAGATTACCGACTGTTAACGGCTATTGCTCAACAAGAATCAAATCTTTGTAAAAAAATTCCATACGATACATTTAACTGTTGGGGTTGGGGAATCCACAGCGAAGGTACACTTGGTTTTAATTCCTATCAAGAGGGTATTGAAACCGTTTCTAAGGGACTAAAAGAAGCCTATATTGATAAAGGCTATACAACTCCCGAGTTAATTATGACCAAATATACCCCTTCCTCACCAAATGGAGCCTGGGCGAAGGGAGTATTAAGCTTCATGGAGGAAATGCAATAGTGCCAGCAGCTTATGACCAATACGATTACCCCCACTATTGGCAAGGTAGAAACTACGAACACCAAGGTGAAGTAATTGCCTTGAAAGCTTTCTTGCAAAGAATACCAAAAGTAACAAGTATTATTGATGTTGGGGCTGGATTTGGCAGACACACTTCAAGTTATATTTTCAGAGCAAAAAAAGTTGTCTTGTCAGATCCTTCAGCCAGACTTTTGAAGGAGGCTCACAAAAGACTATCTGGTTACAAGAAAATTAAGTATGTTCAGTCAACCTTGGAAAATTTGCCCGAGAAATTAAGACATAAAAAGTTTGATTTGGCTATATTTGTTCGAGTCATTCATCATATTCAAGATCCCCACAAAGCAGTAGGGTTACTGGATAAACTAATTGAACCAGGAGGCTACTTGATTATTGAATTTGCCAACAAGATTCATGGCAAAGAGATCTTCAGAAATTTTCTTCACGGTAATTTTACTTATCCACTAGACATCTTCCCCAAAGACAAACGTTCAGATAAATCAATAGAGGACAGAACCATTCCCTTTCTTAATTTTCACCCGGATGTTATTACAGAAGCTTTGGAAGAAAAACGGTATAAAATCGTTGAGGTTAGATCTGTTTCAAATGTTAGGAGCAGTCTTTTGAAACGCCTGCTGCCATATTCAGTTTTAGTGTCAATTGAGGGTTTACTTCAGCGTCCTCTAGCATTTTTTAAGTTTGGGCCATCTATCTTCATCCTAGCCAGAAAACCACGTATTACAGGATAGAGTAATTGACCTCTTGACAGCCCTATATGCGAAGCATATATGGCCGTCAAATATGCATCTTGACAGCCCTATAAGTCTTTGTTATAGTGTGTTTACGTTCTTAGGCAACTACGGTAACTCCGGCAGAAGCGTAAGGATTTCTACCGAAGAAATTCGGAAATATATGGCCCGGCCTAAAGCTGGGCCTTTTTTTGGCTTTAAAAGGCTCCTGCATAAAGGTATAATAAGGCCACACAAGCTGGAGTGGCGGAACTGGCAGACGCGCACGGTTTAGGGCCGTGTATCCAAAAGATGTGCAGGTTCGATTCCTGTCTCCAGCACCATATTAAAATCCGAAATTTATTATGTGAAGTACGAAATACAAGATATACAAATATATCAGTTATTATGTTGTTCTAAGCTTTTAACTAAAGTTTGAAGCTTAGTTTTATACTTTTAAGATAGTAAATGACTAAGTATTTTGATATTGAACAAATTTAGCCGAAATATCTTTAAGCTCAAGTGCAGCTCTAAAGTCAGCCGCGATTTTCACAGGACCATGTTCAGAAAAAAGCAAACCAGCATGCCAAGCCAATCCCATTTGTGCTATTGGTGGTGGCATTGCTACTGTAAGAAGAGCAAGATTCCAAGCATGGTATGGTTTGCCAATCTGATTCAGTAAATGGAGATCTTTATCAACACTAGTATTTGCAACACTTTCATATTTTGATAACAATCCATTGTAAGGATAAGTCTCATGTGGCAAAGTTTGATAATTACCTACTTTTCCATATTCATCTAGGATATTTTCTTTAAACCAATCTTCATTCTCTTGGCTTTTTCCTAAAGATAGGAATGTCGTAGGATCTAAAGAAGTTAGTGAAATGTCGTTTCTAGCCATATATTTCAAGAAGATCATGGTATCCCGTAAACTCATGTCGATACTTCCTTCGTCCCTATTCAGACAATACTCAAAAATTTCACCTGCCGATATGGGTTGTCCACCATTGGTAACTAACAACTCCACATGTTTCCTAATATCCTGAATGTACCCTAAAATAACTTCCTCAGTAGATATACCGTTATCAATCTGAGATTCCTCATTTATTCTTTCCTCGAACCCGCTTCCAGGAATGATGATTTCTGTTGTAGAGCTAAAATAGTAAATAGAACTATTCCATATTTCTGAAACTCCTGGAGGGAAAAAGTTGGGATCATTTATAACCGCTCTACTAAACGCCTTAGGATCAATACCCAACAATTTCTTGATAACAACTTCAGATTGTGTGTCATATTTGCCCAGTTCAGGATTTCTATTATCACTTGCAATCTCTTGCATTCGATCTATATAGTAGTCTGTATCTTTGTAGCCATCGACATGTTTGAATGTGACACGGTTTCCCTTTTTTTGATAATTGTCGATTGCTTCTGAAATTATTTCACCCATTGGTCGATAAGAAGGGTTTCTGCTTATTGCTGGAGCTCCGGGAGCTCTTTCGTCTTTTGTCGCAATTGTTTCTAGTAAACTTGCTGACTGGGATAAAGCAGTTTCTATAGTTTTAGGGTTTCTTAATGTCTCTATACCTAAATTTACGACTTCTGGTTGCCAGATATCTTTACTTAAATGGGCTAAACCACCTAATGCTGTTAGTCCAAGACCACCTTTAAATAAAACATTAAGGAAACCTCTTCGAGAAACTGTTTTAGAAGCTACTTGGTTATTTTTAGTTTCTAATTCAGACAATGTGTCAGTCACGATTTATATTATCATATCTATTCTATTTAGAACTCGTCACTTGACTTTTAATATTTTGGCTTTTGAGCTAAAATATACATGCCGTAAGGCAAGTATATGCTCGTGTAAGTGGGCAGATACAAAAATTGCACGCGAAAATAACTCCACCTGAAAGGTGGAGCAAGAAATACGAGGCCGTCAGGCCGTGATTGCAAATAGCGTGTATAATTTATTTAGTATGAGACTGATCAAAATACACAAATATGTCCATCCTTCAAAGAATGACCTTCAATTGCTTTTGCTGACACTGCCTATTTTTACATTCTTTTTAGTCTTATTCGTCTTGGTGGTTCTAGTTAAATGAAATGAAAGAACTTAAAACAATACTTCTATATATTGTGGGTGTTTGCGCGGTAATTGTAGTCGTTGGCGTACTAACCAACAGAAACCAGGGCAAACCATTATTTGGCAGTTTAGAATTACCAGTTCAAACCTCAACTCTCCAAACCTATAAAAAAATCAGAGTAGGAAATGTAGACTTAAGTGTCAGTGTGGCCGATGACACTGAAAAAAGAAGGGTAGGCCTATCTGAGACAGCATCACTTGCTGACAATGAAGGTATGTTGTTTGTTTTTGATTCCCAAAACACCCAACCAATTTTTTGGATGAAGGACATGGAAATAGATATTGATATTATCTGGATTAACGATGGGAAAATTACTAAGATTGACGAAAAGGTACAAGCTCCACTAACTGGAACACAAGATAAAGAATTGCCACTGTATAAATCAAATACCCCAGTTGATTATGTGTTAGAAACAGCAGCAGGCTGGACTCAAAAATACAACATTAAAGTTGGCGATGAAGTTGCCTTATAATCCATTAGTTATAATTCTTTCACTCCTCCAAAAGCAATTCTATCTTTAACATCGTAAGATGCAAACTTGTTTAGCATACCCGCTCTTGCTGATGTCACAATAAAATCTCCCAGTTTTTCATTTATCCTGTCTATGGCGGTTACTAATCTTTGCTTTCTCTCTATATCTTCAAACAAATTTGGTTGAAAAAAATTTTCTTTGGTTAGACTAAAACAGGACACTGCAATAATGTGCACTTTGTTTCCCAACAAGCTGCAATTGTTCAGTAGTCTGATGGCCTCTTTGTATATATCTTGGCTATCAAAGATATATCTTTGTAAAGTGCTTCCTTGATGCCAATAGGAATGCTCCTTAAAAGAGATGGCCAAATGAACCCCTTTTGCTTTATAGCAAGCTGACCTCATCCGTGAGCCTGTCTTTTCACACAGCTTAGAAAGAATTGGTAATAGTTCTTGTCTTGTCCCATGTGAGAAGGGAAGTGCAAAAGAATTGCCATATGATTTTCTAGCAAATTCAACATTATCTATTTCCCAACCCCGCAGGCGCAAATACCAATAATAGGCATTAATTGATGGAAAAGCTATTTTTATTTTCCAAAGAGGGGAGTTGAAAAACTCTAAAACTGAATTGATACCAGCATTTACAAGTCTGGCTTCGTTTCTGAAATTTATACCATGCAGATCTACTAAAGTAAGCTTTGAATAAAAACTTAAATAATTGTTGCTATTAATTTCTGTTAGTCCATCTGGTTTTTTATATCCTGCTGCCATCTTAGCCAAAAATCTATTTGGGCCAATACCAATAGATACCTTGATATAATCTCCAACCTGGCTAGTTATGTCCTTCTTGATGTTTTTGGCAATTTTGAACAAATCACTTTCAAAATTTAAATAATTTTTAAAATCCATT
>JBBTWO010000047.1:0-2972 GCA_038062745.1 Patescibacteria group bacterium
TTATTTAGATACAATCTAAGTATAGAGTATCATTTTCAGTGTAAGGATTCAACTCAAACTACCTACCTATTTGTCTGAAATGTGTAAGAAAATGAAAATAACGGAGGTTGGTAGACAGGCCTAAACAAATCAGACTTATAGCTGGCAGAAATCATAAAGGCGAAGCGAATGTCTTTGATTTTATTTAACTCCTTCAACATAAACACTTGCCCATTCCCTCTTCTCACGAGCTATAGTTGGATCAAACTTCCATTTTTTTGCTTTGGAAAAACCGGCCTCAAACATTAGAGATTGCAATTTCTCTAAATCATAAGCCCAAAGATGTGGTGTAAAAGTATCATCATCGTCCTGATCCCTAAAAATATAATTAACTAAATCAATATATGTATTAAAATCTTTGAGATTTTTTCTGCCTTTATACCAAGTCTCAAGCATTTTCTTAAAAAACTTTTTATCTTGCTTAACATATTTTTGAATTGCATTTCCACCATCAGGAACTCCAATGACCAACTTTCCGCCTGGTTTCAAAACCCTCAAGCATTCTTTAATTACTTTTTTGACAGAAATTGGGTAATCCAAATGCTCCAAAAAATGTTCATTGAAAATGAACGAAACGCTATCATTTTTCAATGGAATTCCTTCTCTTATATCGTAAATGACGTCAGCTGGAGGAAAGATATCAATATTTAAATATCCTTTCTTCGGGTGTCTGCCACCACCTATTTGCACTTTTCCCTTTATTTTAAAATCTAAATTTTCAGATCCATCTAAGTGATTCTTGTATATTTGTAATTCTTTATTAAGGTTTCTAACCGCTCTCTGCAATCCGTGTGTTGAATTTTTATCTTGAAGTAAATTGTCTAGTTTACTTTCAATTTCTGAAAGTTCACTTTTCTTCATTTGTCAAAAATTTCCTCTTAAATTCTTGAAATGCTTTCTTGTTGTTATCGCGTCCAAGCATTTCTATTGCATCTTCAAAGTTGCACCATTTATATTCTGAGTGCTCATCCTTACTTAATGTAATTTCAGAATTTCTATCAACCTCTACCCCAAAAACAAATTCTATTATTGCGTTTTCCCCTTTTCTCCAATCAAACCTCCACACTTCATCTGTAACATTTATTGGCCTCTGAATTCCAGTTTCCTCTTGAAGCTCACGCAATAAACAATCCTCTAATTTTTCTCCATTTTTAAGGGTTCCAGTTAATGGTTGCCAGAAATCTCCATCTTCTGGAGTTCTTTTCAATATTAAAAACTCATATTTTCCATCAACCTTTGAAAATAATATTCCTTCAAGTTTTATTGGTAGTTCATCCATATATTTGTATAATATCTCTTGTCTAACATTAAATCAATGCATTTTACGCATTATCGTCTTTGAATCGCTAATTAATTTCTCCACTATCCTAATTTTTACTTCTTCACCTAAAAACACCGTCTCACCTTTGATTTTTGCTTTATAAAACTTTGTGTCACTCACAAATGGCAAAACTCCGATTTCACCCTTTGGAAGATTGGAATAAGTCAAAATCCCAACTCCGTTCTTTTGCCATTGTTTAAAAAGTATCTTTGATAATTCTTTTTCCAAGTTTAATTCTCCACGAAATTTGCGAAATAGAATATAACCTAAAAGAGCGGGTGATTTTTTTTGTAGTTTGTCGTAAGTCAGAAGGCCTGAAGGTAGTATCTTGCCTTGCATAATGTGAAACCTCAAGTTGTGAGAAAATCTCCATTTTATAAAATTGATAAACCTGTCTTTTGATATTTCATTAATAAACTTCCCTTCTTCTACAGCACTGGCTATTTCTTCTAACCTCACATCAAAGTTGTTTAATGAAAACCTTTCTTTTAGTTCTGGATTTAAGTTAAAAAAGAGTTCCTTTACGTCCGAATTATAGAGCTCGCCTTTTTCTTTATACTCTAATGCTTTATTTGAATTCTGATAAAGAAAGAGAAATTCTAATACTGTTTCGAAGTAGGGAACTTTCAATGCTGGAAAATTTGAAATTGCATCGTTAAATAACAACAAGAATTTCTTTCTATTTACTTTTTTAAGAAAGTTTAAATTTTGAAAAGGAAATACATACTTTTTAATACCATTAACAATCTCTAGTTTGACTGTTTCATTTAAAAAATCTTTGCCAATTTTCATAAAGGCATCAAGGTGATGATTTCCCCAATCCAAATAATTGGTTTTCAAAACTGTTTTCTGGTTATGAAAATTATTTTGATGAATGTGAATTACTAGCGCTCCCAGATTTAATTCCTTATTTTGTGCCTTAAGAAACATTGGAAGTTCAGTTTTGTGTATAAAATTTCCTAAATTATGAATCTTGTGACTATCTCTAAGAGGCACTCCATAGACGCATCCACCCAAACCACCACCACTAGTAAATAATGTTCCGCTTTCTATTATTTCCTCTAGGTTGGGTGTTAGATGTAGGACATCAAGTCCTTTTTGTTTTTCAATTGTTTCAAATAGACTATTTTTTATAAGTAGATCTCCCATCGGAGTGTTAGAACTTAGATAAACTTTCCAATATTTCTCTTGTTGGCCAACTTCAAGTGCTTGATCTAATTGCAAGTTGTCAATTTTAAAATCCCAATTAAAATTAAAATCTCTATCAATCCAATACCTACGCTCATCAATTAGAATTCCTGCATCAATTGCATTTCTCAGAATTATTTCAATTGAATCCTCAAAAGATTTATTTAATGTTTCAACTTCTGTTTTGTATGTAAATGATTTAACAAAGGTGAGAAAATTGGGAGATATTTTTACTGGAAAATATTCAGGGTTTGGCCACCACTTTTCTTTTGGTTGACGATATCTATCCAATGCATCTGCCATTCTTAAACCTAAAAGTAAGCGGTTTTTGTACTCATGTGAGTTTAGATCTAAATTGTTTTGGTCTTTGATAGGTTCTAAAACGAAGTGCACCACTTAAGGTAAAATTGTTGCCTTAGATTGG
>JBBTWO010000048.1:0-12495 GCA_038062745.1 Patescibacteria group bacterium
TAGTATTCGGTCTGCCATTGTTTATTGGTCTTGGCGTCATGAATCAACAACTTTTGAGACAGAAAGCCGCTGAACCTGTCACCCCACCCATAACAAGTGTTAAAACAAAACCCACAATTAAACCTTCAACCACAAAAGCTCCTGTTAAACGAACTATTCCTATCCCTTCTCCTCGAAACCCCACCTACTAAGGCATATACCCAAAAGGAGCCAAAATAGCATTTCTTCAGAAACAGAAATAACATTTGTTTGAGTATGGAAAACAAACATACCAAACACACACAACAAAGCTATATTCCAAACACTTTTGTTGTTTAGGTATCTTTTTACCAACACACTACCCAAACCTATTAGTACTAATACATATGCTAATAAGCCAACTAAACCAGTAGTTACAGCAGATTCCAGTAAATGAGAGTGAGCTTTGTCCACATAGACATCATTATTAAATTTTATTGGCCAAACTACACTATCAAAAGCATAATCTACATTTGCCCAACCATATCCAAGAAGTGGTTTTTGCTGTACTGCCAAGAAAAGCTTGGTAAAGATGCGTTCTCTGCTTTCTGCAACAATAAATTGAGTTTGATGAATACTACCCCACCAATAAAACATTACCCCAGTTACAGCTGCCAAACCCACGCATATTGAAACAGTCCAGTAAAGTGCTTTTCTTTTTGTTAAACACCACCATAAAAGAAAGAGTATCAAAATGCCCAATGTTGGTGCCAATGATCTAGTCAATAATATGCCGATTATTTGAAGTGTTGACGCCAATATGTACAATTTATTCAGCTTTTCCCAAGAAGTAGCCAAATAAAGTGTAAATGGTAATGACACCAGCAAAAAACCACCTAAAAATACTGGCTGGCCAAATGGACCTCCCAGTGCTCCACTCCAATTTGCCACATTTGGTTGGTGCAATATAAACAACCTAACAGCATCAATTATTATCCAACTACTAACCAAGGTTGAACCCACAGCAATTGCCAGAGATACCAACTTCTTCCAACTCTCCTGCCAAAATATGGCAACAAACAAGCAAAAACCCAATAAATGGAAAAAAGTTGTCAAACCATCCAATCGGTAATAATTTCCGGCAAAGCTTTTAGCCACGTCTTGACCTAAAATTGAAGATATTACTGCAACTGTTGTCCAAATCCCCAGAAAAACTAGCAACCAAAGGTTCATTTTTCCGGCTTTTATGTAGGCTGCAGAATTTAAAAACGCCAATACTACTAAAAGTTCCACCCAACGACTAAAAAACCAAACTTTAGGTACTTCGTGTGTTATCTTTGCCCAAGGCCAGAAAAACACTGCCATAGCCACGATTCCAGTAAAGAAAACTACCTTCAGGAATCTTATTGACATGAATCATTTTAGAACTATAATACCTTTGCATGCAAAAAGTATCCGATAGTAAATTGAGTAGAAGAGCAGCAATAGCCTTGCTGGCTATTTTTGTGTTTATCTTGCCTACTGTAGGATCCGTGTTTGCCAATTCCCAATCAGCTTATCCTGCAACCGGACCAGTTACATCACCAAGTTCTACACCTACCGCCACACCAGTTAGTGCACCTGTAAGTCCAACACCAACTGCAACACCAATAACGCCTCCTGTGTCACCAACACCAAGTCCTTCTCCTACACCTTTTTCTCCACCTCGAGGAACACTTGTACCTCGTCCTACCACAAAACCAAAAGGTATTCCAATTCCTACTGTCCCTCCTATATATCGTTAACTAAAGGCTATTTAACTTTTTGGGAAATTGATATATAATATCCTTACCTCACTTAGATTTAAGGCTAATTTGAGGCAGATTCTTTAAATAGAAATCGACAAACAAAATGGCTAAAAAGGTAAAAACAATTCTAAAGATTAATCTTCCTGCAGGTAGCGCAACTCCTGCACCTCCAGTCGGTACAGCCCTTGGACCACACGGCATAGTCATTATGGACTTTGTCAAAGCTTACAATGATGCAACTGCGGACAAGAAAGGTCAAATTATCCCAGCTGTCATTACCATTTATGAAGACCGCACATTTGATTTTGTCACTAAACTTCCCCCAGTTTCAGAGATGATAAAAAGCAAAGCCAATATTAAAAAAGGGTCTGGAAAAACTCCTTTGGAAACAGCTGGAAAACTATCTCAAGCCCAACTTGGTGAAATTGCCCAGGAAAAAATGCATGACTTAAACACTGACAACTTAGAAGCTGCAAAGAAAATTGTTGCCGGAACAGCCCGCAGTATGGGTGTGAAAGTAGAGGAAAACTAACGTGGGAGCGACAAAAACAAAAACCACCACCATTGATCTGGCCACTGAAAATCAAGAACTTACTCCTAAAAAGCAAAAACTTGCCAAAGTGAGAGGTAAGAAATATTTGGCCAATAAGCTCAAAGTAGACAGAAATAAGCTTTATGATATTACTTCCGCTATAGAACTGGCAAAAACCACTTCATATTCTAAATTTGATGGCACCATTGAACTTCACTTAGTAGTTAAAAAAGAAGGCATTAATGTAAACGTTGTTCTCCCCCATGCAACTGGAAAAACAAAAAAAGTTGAAGTAGCAACTGATGCTACACTTGAAAAATTAAAAACTGGCAAGATCGATTTTGATGTTTTACTAGCAACTGCTGAAATGGTGCCAAAACTGGTTATGTTTGCAAAAGTCTTGGGACCAAAGGGACTGATGCCAAATCCAAAAAATGGAACACTGATTAAAAATGAGTCTGATGCCAAAAAATATGCAGCCGATGCGCTGAGTGTTAAAACAGAAAAGAAAACCCCTGTTATTCATACAATTGCAGGTAAAGTAAGTATGACAGAAGCTCAAATTCAAGAGAACGTAGTAGCAATTTTCAAAGCAATTGGAAAAGCTCAAATAGTTAAAGCCTATATCAAAGCCTCCATGGGACCTTCAGTAAAAATCGCCCTCAGTTAAATATTAACTTTTGTTGTCAGTGGTACTTTTAAGTTCCAAAGTCTTTCCATTCCCCAAGCTAAAACATATGAGACTGCCCATTTTCTTCGTACAGATCGTAAGGATTTTGTTCTTGATTTAGAGGATCTTCCATATTTATGATTCCAAATTGGCGCTGTCTTGATACCTTTCTAGTGATATTCCACTTGCAACTACTTCCCAAAATTTTCGTTCCCCAGATGTCTGTGCTTCCCTCGACCTGCAGGTTGCTAAATTCCTGTAGACCCAGAATACTCCTTTATTAGCTCCCAATAGAGAGTCAATAACGAATTCTTTTTGAATATTTATTCTTGCAGCTTCCTCGACAGAAGCAAATGGTTCTTGGTCAACAAACTCTTCCAGCTCACTAAGCAAAAGATCGGGGGCAAGATTCATACAAGCAATACAGATAGGGGCTGGTATCTTTACGTCTTGCTCTTCAAAATCCTCTAAAAGATTACATAGTATTCGGTAACCCTCACTATTTTGATACGGTCTGCCACACATTTCGAGCATACAAAATTTTACCCTATAAATTAGTCATTATCCATTTTTATTTTGTACTAACTTAGACCATTGGAGTTTTCTTGAGCAACTTCGAGACATAATTTGATTGCTTCAGCAATATTAGTAACTACCTCCTCGTAGGAATCTGCCTGGGTATGACATCCAGGCAAGGAGGGAACTTGAGCTACAAATACTCCATCCTCATCCTGTTCAACTAAGACTTTATAATTTAATACTTTAGTCATACCAGTTAGGTGTTTTCTAAAAGTTCTTTTAGAGAAATTTTTGATTGTCTTAAAATGGCCTTCAAAGTTCCCATTCTTATTGCTCGATTGTGAATTGGTACTACAGTTCTTCGTCCATCTGAATGTTTAAACACAACATGGCTACCCTTAGTGTTTCTAGCCACAAAACCATTTTTAATGAGTAACCTCTCAATTTGTCTGGGCTTAATTTGAGGCAATTTGGGCATTTATATTACAGAAAAATTTCCTGAGATATTTACTTGAGTAGTAGTAATAATGTTTTGGTCACTATCTACAGGAACTGGTTCTCCATCTTCGACTAGACTTTCTACATATAACTTAATGGCTCCAGTAACATTGATAATTGCTTCTTCAACTGTATCCCCATCGTCAGCTACTCCAAGGGTTGGAGAATATGCATAGAAACCCGACCTTCCAGTACCGGTCTCTACATCTGGCTCAACTATAATTTGGTAATTTAAAACTTTTGTTTGCATACATCCATTATACTACCCTATTGCAAGAAGATGGTAAAACAGCTAAAATAGCCTTACCTGAGAAAGTAGGCAGCCAAAAGCACAAGTCCTACCGAGGAAATAAACCTACATTTGTAGGTTGGATGACTCGCTCTCAGGCGAGTTTTTTTAATGCTAAAAATACAAAAGACACAATTAATCAAAGACATGACCCGTGAGCTCTCTAACGCCCAAACTATTGTCTTCGTTGACTATGGAGGTTTAAACATGTCTTCTCAACAAGAACTCAAGAAAAGACTTAAAGAAATAGGGGCTCGGATGATTGTTGTCAAAAATACCGTTTTAAGACTGGCTGGAACTGAGGCCAAGATTGACGACCAAGTTTTAACCGATTCAGTCTTGTCTGGCCAAACAGCAGTTATCCTCTCCTCTGCCGATCCTGTAGCACCAATCCAGATTCTTGGAAAATTTGCTAAAGAATTTGAATTGCCAAAGTTTAAAGTTGGAATTGTTGAAGGAACATTCCAAAATACAGAAAACTTGAGCAAATTATCAAAACTGCCTTCCAAAGAAATTCTATATGGCCAAGTTGTGGAATCAATGGCGTCCCCAATGTATGGTATGGTTTTTAGTTTGAATGCTAATATGCAGAAATTGGTCTACATTCTAGACCAAAAAGCAAAGGGGGTGACTAATTAATGGCAAGTGATAATGTAAGTAAAATCGTTGATGCAGTTTCTGGCTTGTCAGTTTTGCAACTTAGTGAATTAGTCACACAACTACAAGACAAACTTGGTGTAACAGCCATGCCAATGGCAGCAGCAGCCGCTCCAGCAGCAGCAGGAGCTGACGCAGGTGCAGCAGCAGAAGCAGCAGGTGGAGGAACTGTTTTAATAACTGGCTCAGGAGACAATAAAATTGCAGTTATTAAGGCTTTGCGAGAAATCAATCCTAATTTGGGATTGCAGGAAGCAAAAGGTATGACTGAAAATCTTCCAGCTGAAGTGATGAAAGATGGAAAAACTGAAGACGCAAAAGCAGCAGCTGAGAAATTAACAGCAGCAGGCGCAACAGTTGAAGTTAAGTAAACTCTAACCTTCAGGGTGAGACCCTGAAGGTAGAAGAAAAACCGCTTCAAACGAGGCGGTTTTTTATTATCCTATATTCTTTGCATATCTGTCCTGATATATATATCCCAATTTACGAGGGCCTATGCAATGGGGAGCAATCTTATCAGCAATTCTATATCTCGTTTCTCTGGTTAACTCTCCTGACCCTGTGGATTTTTCTTTTCGAACCAGTTGGCAAAGTTCACCGGTTTTACCGTAAAAATGACAGCTCCTAGCGCATTTTAGTTCATCTTCTCTTGTATCTTGAAGGTCTGTTACATCCTTTTCTGCAACTGGACAATGAAAATTCAAATCATCTTCCTCAGGCCGTCTCTCTTGAGCCATTTGACAGGATTATAGCACCAAAACGTATGGACGCAAGAAATACTTTTTAAAAAACTTATAATTTTGATTCGAAGTTTGCAATCAACTCTTTTAGGAAAGTGTCTCTTTGTTGCATTTCCCATCTTGGGAAGCCAATTTGGTCATTAATTTCAAAAATGAATGGCTTGCCACTTATATCCATACCAAAATCAAGGCTGAAGATTGGATTATCGAACCTCTCATAGAAATCTTTAGACACTTTAGCAACAACGTCCATAATTGAATTTGAAAGTAATTCCAAATTAAGTTCTGTTAATATTCCCCCACCAGCAGCATTGGAGGTATATTTTCCTTTTGCTGGAACTCTTACATGTCCCCAGACCGGTTTGCCATTTACAACTGCAACTCTGATATCGTGCATACCTCCCACAATTCCCTTTACCCCTTTTGATGTGTCAACAAATTCTTGGACAACATAGCGCTTGTACTTTGGGTCAAATTCAAAGTTTTTGTAGCCATCCTTTGGACCTATATATATGCCTTTTCCTTGTAAGCCATTGAATGGTTTTACGACAAACCAGTCAGTCCTAATTTTGTCTGCAATTACTGGTAATTCATCCATATTTTCGATCGAAAAAGTCTGGGGCATAAAGTCTGATAATTGGCCATGGGCTGCCCACTTATCCCAACACAAAAGTTTAAACTCAACAACATTCACTACCTGCAAGGTCTCACCTTGCAGGGGAAACTTAACTCCCCCAGTGCGGTCATACACCAAGTCTGCTTTAATTTTTTCATCAGTCCAAGTAAGTTTTTTGTCTTTGTATTCCCACGCGCCTGCAAAGACACTATTTCCAAGATAGGTTTTTCTGGTAAAAATAAAAGTTCTCCAACCCCTGTCTATACACATATCTAATAATCGGTCATATACTGGCCTTTTTGAACCAATGTGCTCCAGCGGGTCAGCAATACTTTTGTCTGGAGAAAAACAGATTCCTAGTGTTGTCATGTTTAACTTTGAAGCTCCCTTTTTATAAAATTAGCCAACTCAGTAAGTTCTGGGGAAACTTGAGTATCATAGGTTAGCCCTGGCCCACGATTAACCTCTAAAACCCAAGAATTGCCCTGAATATCGGTGGTAATATCTACTCCTGCAATTTGGATATTCAAAGCTTGTGAGGCACCAACTGCCATGTCTTGAATTTCTTTTGAAATAGAACTTACTTCCAAAAATTCTTCTCTTGCTCCCAAAGAAACATTATTTCTAAATTCATTTTCAGTTGTGGCAATTTTTTTCTCGGCTACTTTCACCTGATTTCCTAAAACCAAAAATCTGTATTCGTCTTTTTTGAGGATGAATTTTTGGAATAAATACTGATTCTCTCCTTTTCTTTCTGGTGTTTGAATAGGTAGAGTGGCAAAATCTGCTTCACTTTCTATTAAATAAACACCCTTGCCCAATTGAGTTCCTAATTCTTTGGCAACAATTGGAAAACCAAATTTAGCAATGATTATTTGTTTATTTTCGGCGATGGCAGTATTCCAACAGTAAAATGTGGGAATAATATTGACATTGGCTACTGCCAACTTCATTAAGCTGGTCATCTTGCTTCCCAATGGCCCAATCTCAGCCCAGGTTTTGTCTATATACTTGACTCCTAAAAAGTCCAGTCCTGCTGCCACAGTTGCTGCAACAATACCAAAGGTTTTACCAGCACGTCTAATATACACAAAGTCATAGTCTTTAATATCAGAAGATAATCCAACAACCGACATTTCCACTTTACCTTGTTCAATATAGAAACAAATGTCCGACAATCTAGCCAAATAAATTCTGCAGTTGTCGGGTAATCTTTTTTGGATTTCAATGACAAAGGTTTCCTTCTTTTGGCCAATAGTATCTGCAAGTATTAAGGCTTTTTTCATATATTTATTTAAATTTTATTTCTATCTGCTGAAACAAGGAACCCAACTAAATCTTTTCTACCAATAATTAGGGGTGTCCTCAAGGTTGAACGGTTGGCAATATTGGCAATGGCATTTATTCTCCTGCCCGCCAGGTAAAGGCTTAAATTAATAACTTTTCGAGATTCTGTCCCAAGTGAGCTTTTATACAGCTTTGTCCAAAGAATATTGTCAGCCCCTAAAAGTCCCAATTTTTCCGCTAATTCTTTATCTATTGACGTTTTCCAGGCTCCAGTATCAATTTTAGCATGAATAGTGTGTTTTTTGCCGCTGCTGTCTTTCACTTTAACATCTTCCCAAATATTAATTGTCTTTACCCCTTCTTCTGCTTTGACGCGGTCAGCAAAACGCGATGCAAATAAGGCTTTGGCAATTTTTACCCCGTGCTCTGCATCGCGCACTTCCAATCCTTCTACCCTGTCCAAACGCTTCCGTAGACCCACCCCATTGGCAAGTTGGATCTGAAGTCCTGGCATGCTATTTAGTTCCAAAACCATTGGTCCTTTGTCGGGATGTAGCACAATATCCACTCCCGAGTAGCCCAAATCCGCAGCAATGGCCGCATTAACTGCAGTTTCTAAAGTTTTTGTCCATTGGGGAAGTTTAACGCCATGTAACTTCCTTTTAGTTTCAGGCTTATATTTAATATAAACTCCATGCCAAATGGCTTTAGTAGTGATACCGGTGGCAATATCAACGCCAACTCCAATTGCTCCCTGGTGCAGGTTGGCTCGCCCACCAGACTCTTTTGTCGGCAGCCGGAGCATTGCTAATACTGGAATTTTATTAAAAATAATTATGCGAATATCGGGAGTACCCCGAAAAGCGTATTTACGAAGTGACTTGTATCGACCAACATATTCTTGAATAAAAGCAACATCAGGAACATTTCCCAAGCTATAAGCGCCCTCTAAAATATCCAAGATATGCAGTTTCAAGTCATCAATTGTGACTCTTTGACGATTTGTAGATATCCAACCCCGTCCGTCTGTTGCTTTTTTCTTAACAACTATAATTCCCTCCCCCCCTAGTCCTCGAGAAGGCTTAAGAGCAAAAGCATTGGGCAATTTCTCCCAATTAAATGTCTGGGTGTCTTGGGGACTACGGAATTTTTTGTAGATCTTGGGCGTTGGAATATCAGCTTTAGTCAGGACTTTATTGGTTTGTATTTTTGAAGCAGCAATTTTTTTTCCTTTATTGGAATTGTAGGGATAGGTAAACAGCTGGCTTCTGGCATTAAGTCCCAGTATTGATGAAGTCTTCATGTGTTTATCATGTGTTTATCAGTTTTCTAAATCTCCAAACTTCCCGCAGTCGCAAACCTACATATTTTCCAATGACTAAATCAAATACAAATACGGCCATCAGGAGTACCTCCGGATTCAAAAGGGCAAATTTTTGAATTGGTTCAAAGGTTAACACTAGATACGACACCAGAGCTAAAACCAAAGTTTCACTGGTTAAATTAAGTGCAGTTTTAAAACTTTTCCCCAGTTGAACTCTAGTAAAATCCTCGGCCAGTAGTGCCAACAACAGCACTGGGAAAATAGAAACATTGGCAATATCGGTATATTTGACTAACGGTGCTGCAAACAAGACAAGTAAGACAGATAACGATACCGCCCAAAGTAAAAGTGCCATTCTTGGCAAATACTGAAGTTTTAGTTTCAATTTTCTTAAAATCAACCTAACCACTACTGAAACCAAAGCAATTAACACAAACAACCCCAAACCAACCAATGGTCCAGTTGCTACAAATACAACACTTAGAGCAGCTGGCAGGAAAATACCAAATCCCCTGATTCCAATAAGATGCCTGGTGGCTGCTATTACAGCTGCAACCAAAGGCAAAAGTAGAAGTAAAACTATGGTATTTGCGGGAACTCCTGAGGTAATCGCACCGTGGATTGCAAACTTAATTGGATTAAATATCGGATTACCAACTGACCCCAAGGTGCTTTCATATTTATTAATGGCTGCACTATCTGACTGAGCAAACAAAACATTAGTTGATACAACCACACTCAGTAAACACGCTGCCAGGAAAATAGATACGGAAGTTAGTTTGGACATTACCACAAATTATATCATTATTATTCTTTTGGAGTCATGCCAAGAAGCCAAAGAACAGCTTCCTTTTTATATCTTCTGTCCCCTCTGGAATTAATTCTAATAGGGGTTAGTTTCCCTCTCTTGCCCCATCTTTTAATGGTTAATGGAGAAACTCGCAAAAATTCTGCAACTTCACGGACGGTCATAAGGTCTGGAAGATCATCAATTCTTAATTTTTTCTTGGGTTTTATTTCTTCTGGCATTTTTGATTACCTAGTTAGTATATTTATATTATTTGATATAGTTTCGAAGCTGATCACTTACTAAGTTAGTCACACAATAACAAACACTATCATCTCTGTCAATATGGTAGTTTGATTCCCTCTTGTTTTGGTCTAGAATTATATAACTGGCGTATAAAGGTATGAAAATTAACAAAAAAACAATTCTCCTCTACATTGGAGTGTATTTACTAGGAATAGTAACCTCCAATCTTTCTTTTTTAATAGCACATAAAACCAAGAATACTTCTGTGGTAACTACCAACCCTCAAACTATGGTGCCACTAAACACTTCAAACAGCAGTCTAGATACCAAGCTTGAAAAAATAACTGAAGATTTGGCTGTTCTTAAGGCTCAACAAAAATTATTAAACAAAACTTTAGGAGTAAGCACTACCTCGGCTGAGGTAGCAGAGCTTAATACTGAGCTTTTAGAAAGCACTGCTCTATCGACAAGTCCTGGAAAAATTAAAATTCTAAAGTCCTCCACCCCAAGGCTAAATGTTTACCTTGAGCCAGATACGTCGTCAAAAATTGTAGCCCAAATAGTTTACGGTCAGGAATATACTTATCAATCAAGAGAGGGAAACTGGTATAAGCTCGACAGACCAGCTGGATACGTTAATTCTGAAAATGTAATCAACATAAAATAAAAATGAACACCAATAAGCTTGCCAACCGCCTATTTCTAACTATTTGCACCCTTCTCTCGCTATTTTTTTCGATTAGCGGTTTCTTGAGTACTAAAGATAATATTGGACTCCTTTCTCAATTTTTATTTTTACCCGTAACCATTTATTTTATCCTCACTTTCCTTAATAAATTATTCTCAAAAGATTCGCAAGAAGCGCCAAGAAATCCACTTGTATATTATAACTTTATCTTAGTAACTATCATGATTATCGGCGGTTTTATTTCCTCAAAAACCATACCTCAATTAATCAGTACCATTATTTTCTATCCTTTATTTGCCTATTTTTTTATCCAGATAGCACCAAGGCAAAGAAAGACAATCAAACCAATAATTCTTAAGCCAATTATCTCTGCAACCCAAATAGAGCCTCAAACCAAAAAAGGCATTGATATTGATAGACGAGCATTTCTTAAAATAATTGGTTCAGCTGGTTTAAGTTTATTTTTTCTAACCATTTTCACCAAAAAAACCCAGGCAGCTTTCTTTGGATCGGTTCCAGGGCCTGGAACAGTAGCAGTTAAAGATACCTTGGGTGTTGCAATTGATCCTGCTGAAAAGCACCCGACTGACGGTTATGAAATAACTCAAGTTGATGATTCTACCCCATCTTACTATGGTTACCTTAATAAATCGGGGGCTTGGTTTATAACTCGTGAAGAAGCAAGTGGAGCCTACCGCTACACCAAAGGCACAAGCGATTTTGCCACCAATTGGACTAATAGAGCAAGTTTAACTTATGATTACTTTGACAATATATTCTAATTTTCGTAATATCTACAGGAAGTGAAAAAAGAATATCAACTAGTTTTTATCGTAGGACTATTCCTTTTTGCCTACATCTTAGACGCTATAGTCGACCCAATGGAGCTGACTCTTGCCACTCCCTATCATTATCTTTTTTCGCAAGAATACTTGTTTAGATATGCTTTCAGTACAACCTCAATTGTAATAAAAACTGCAGGACTGGTTTGGACAACTCTTTGGGCAGTTACTTTTATAGAGAAAAAGTACGCTCTAAAAACTGGCATTGTTTTAGTTGTTTCTGCTCTTATGCAGCTTTATGCCCTCCAAGATGTTGCCACAGATAGCCATACAGTTCCTCTTGAGTGGGCACTTGCGTTTGCGCTTTGCGGACTCCTACTTATCCCAGTTATTGTTTTTTACTTTTTTAAAAATATTTTTGTTCCTGAGGCAAAAAATCAACCTACAGACAATGGTCCCCTACCAGAATCGGTTACCAGTGGCCAAAATCCACCAAATAAGAATTAGGCTATTCTCATTTGGCGGATTTTGGGTTATTCTGTAGTATTGTGTTCTTAGATTCTAAGAAAAAATTTCCCTTCATTCTTTTTGTTATTGTTGCCCATGCGATGGTTCCAATCTTAATTCTTAATATTTATATCCTTTTTGGCCAACGGGAGTTTATACGAGATTGGAATATAGAAAGTGGCAAATTCCTAACCAGAAGTGCAGCCAACCGGTACCAGGGCGTGATCAACTCTACAGAAACTCTTTTGGCGGTATTATCACAGACAAATTCCATTCAGACTCGTGATATAGCCGGCTGCACCGCTACGTTTGCCAACATAGTCAAACAGCAGCCTTTATATACAAACCTGTTTGCGATGACTATAAATGGCGACACGTATTGTCGGGCTAATCCTTCTATACAACCTATCAATAACCTCGACCGATTATTTTTTACCAACACGCTCAAAACACTCAGTTTTTCTTCAGGAGGATACACGATTGGCAAACTCAGTAAAAAGCCGGTGCTCACCTTTGGCTACCCGATTATAAATAGTCTTGGGACCCCCATAGGTGTTATTGCCGCATAGGTGGATTTACACTTTATCAATGAGATGTTTTCCAGAGGA
>JBBTWO010000049.1:0-2253 GCA_038062745.1 Patescibacteria group bacterium
CGACCAGAAATAACGTAACCGCCCGGCTGATCCATTTAAAAAGGCCAAAGGTCACGAGGTTTAGGGGTAATAGAAGAATATTAATGATTGGCTTGACCAGAAAAGTAGCCAAACAGAGGGCGATGCCGGTGATGGCAAGGCTGATAAAGCCGTCGGCAAATTCCATTCCAGAGGCAATTTGCGAAACAAGATACAAAGCGCCGATCTCTATAACAAAACTTCTTAAGATTCTCTTCATATAATCATTTTAGGAGTTATTTAGTTCTTTGGCAACTAATTTGTGGGAGCTGTCTTATTAAGAGACGGCAGACACTCAAGTCTTGTACCTGCCTGAGTAAATACAAATACCTTCACTTCCTCATCTGGGTCAAAATTAGTAAGGGTTGCGTAGTACCTATTTGGTCTTTTGTATGCATCTGGAATTAACTGGCTTTTAATATGGGTCTTTTGTCCTTCACAATAACTTCTTGACAAGTCAATTCCCCTATTAACCTCGACATCACAACCTATTCTGTTTTTGCCGCCAGGAGAAATTATTAATTGAGTACCCAGCGTCGTGCAAGATTGAGAAATTCCATGCGATAACTCGTACTCTTTTATGAAGTTCATCCACTCTACGTAGTTCTGACAAATCTGATTTTTATTGTAAGCAAATGAAACATTCCTATACAACCATCCGACAGATTTGGGTTTGCAAAGCCCATCAATATCCAAACCACTGAGGTTGTCGTAGTTTGTCAGATTTGCAATGTAGACTCTGAGGTTTAAAGCCACACTGTACTTGTAGTCCAAGTTATTGGATTCAGTATTCTTTAGCTCAGTAGCCCACAAGTCTGCAGCATCCCAAGATAACCGGTTTGAAATGTATCTCACATCAACTTTTCCCTCAACCATCGGTGGTCGGTAAAGGGCAATCAAGCGATCAATATTAATAAGTCCCGCAGAAAAAACAAAAAACGAAAAACTTAGCAAGAAAGTTTGCCACTTTATCTGGTCACTAACCTTGCCCTTCAAGTTTAAAAACATAGTTACTATTGCACTTATAAGGAAGGCCAGGAATAATATTCCCCAAACCCTAGCTTGTGTTAGACCGAACTGATACTGATATAGCCAAACCCTTTCTCCTGCCACGAGCGATACCAAAAATATTTCGATCAATAGAAATAAAGTAAGAAAATTTTTGAAAAGGTCCCTCTTGAGGATATGAAAAACACTGAGCCCAACAAGACAAGCAATCAAAAGCTGATAGAACCCTTCACGGACAAAGGCTCCAGGATTTAGCATGCCTGTTGTAAATCCATCTAGTATGAAACTTACGCTCTTAAATTGAATCGCAATGAAAACTGCGAAGACACTGGCGACTAAAATACCTACAATAAATTTCTCGACAAAGTATTTAGCCTCACCATTATTTTGCTGATAACCGATCTCTTTATATGGAAGAACTAAACAAAGATATAGCCAAAATAAGCCCATCTTAAGTATTAGTTTCCAAATCAAATTAAGGTCTTTAAGCCACTTGAGGTCAAAAAGTAACTTAAATCTACCGAAGATATCAATGAATATTTTCTGAAAATTTTGATCAGCTCCAGAAAAAAGAATGACGAGAGTGATGAGAAACGGCAAGGAAAAAAGGATACCAACAAAAACTCTCTTGAATAATATTGAACTAGCTGGTCTTTTAATCCTGAGCAGTTTGGGAATTAACTTAAAAAGAAACTCAAAAAAATGCCTTGTATAGAACACAAGTTTTTCTAGCCAGATAAAGGGTAAAGTAAATAAGTAGTTAGGAGATACAAGAATCCCGCTTCTTGCTTCATGGAAAATAATAGTATTTAAACCTACTGTTGTTAAAAATGAGATTACAATAATTATTGGATCCGCCCTAAGCCATATAAAACTGGTAATAAGTAAAGCAAAGGCCGCCTTTAAATAGAAGAACTTACTGTTGGTATTTGTAGTCAGTATTATTGGAGCTAAATATGCTAATTCAAAGAGAGTAACACCTGCGCCCCAACCCTTACCCGAGAGAAAAACAAAGAAAAAGAAATAGTAGTAGATGACAAGAAAAAACAACTGCCAGGAAGTTAAGAAGCCTCGCGCGGATCCCAGTAAACTTCTCATGAGAGAAATTATTTATACCACACTATTAGTAGGAAATGCAAGACAGAGACTTGGCAACTAATTTGTGATGATAGGCTCTGGCAAAACGGTGGGCTTCATCTCTCATTCTTTGAACCAACTTCTTTGCCG
>JBBTWO010000050.1:0-2110 GCA_038062745.1 Patescibacteria group bacterium
ACTAATTTTAGATTAACAAGCAATAAAAACTATGTGAAAACTTTTGTTCTTATATTATATTAAACTATTTTTCTTCCAATTTAAGCAGATTTTGCAAAATCTTTTCAATTTCATCATTTGGAAGAATAATAAACTTCGTTTCATTTGGGTATACAAGTAAGGTTTAGTAGTAACCCTTTAATAGTAAAAATAGAAATATTTAAAAAGAGGTGATTTATCTTATTTTTATGACTATAATCAATGGCGGATATAAGGAGTATAAGCTAGATAATGGATTAGTTGTAGCTCTACAAAATACGCCAACACAAACAATCGCTGCCAAATTAAGAGTTAATTTTGGCTCTTCGCATGAAAAAGAAGGAGAAGAGGGCATGGCACATTTTCTTGAACATTGTTTGGTAACAGGCGGAAGCTCAAAATTCGATCCCATACAAGCAGATGAAGTAAGAGGAACTTTTGGATATTCAAATGCTTATACAAATATAGGTAGGACTTTCTTTATTGGTGAAATGTTATCTGAAGATTTAGAAAGATGGCTGGATTATACCTCTGAACATGTCCTTAGACCAAGATTTGATAGTGATAGAATTGATGGAGAACGTGAAAGAGTATTAAGAGAAATTTCAGACGCAAAGAGCAATCATATGCATCCAGTTAGTATCGAATATAATAATGTATTTTATAGAGGACATCCAAAGGGCAGATTTATACTAGGTAAAGAAGAAGTTGTGAAAACAGCAGATAAAGAAAAATTATCGAGATTCCATAGCAGAGGATATAATCCAAACAATATGGATTTAATTGTCGTTGGAGGTTTATCGGCTAATATTAAAGAGCTAGTTCAAAATTATTTTGGAAGGGATAGTGTTGGTGAAAACACAAGAAAAGATTTTCCATATTTACAACCGTTACATGAAAGAGTGATTTTGGTTAGACCTGCTCCCGAAAGATTGAATGTTGATAATCCTGAAGAAAGTTCTGCGCAAATATTCTTATCCTATCTTGGGCCAATAAGTGGGCATGAAGAGGATTATGCAGTTAGAACTATGAATCAAATTTTAGGTGGAGATACAAATTCATTACTTTTCCAAAATATTGGGTTAAAAAAGGGTTTAGCATATTGTGCGCAAACTTCAACTCATGGAGGTTACAATGCTTGTGAGTTAGGTATTAATGCGACAGTTCCAGCTAAAAGAATAGATGAGGCCATTGGAGCTATTTTTGAAGAGATAAAAAGAATGAAAACTGAAAGAGTTAACGATAAAGCAGTTGGAAGAATAAGAAGAATGGCCAAGTATAAACTTGCAAAAGCATTTGAATCTAACGAAGGCCACATATCTGCAATTGAAGGCAAACTTGACGAGGGTATTACTCCAGAATCATTTATTAAAGGTTATGATAGAGTAACCCCAGAAAAGGTTATAGAAGTTGCTAATAAATATTTGCCAGATAGAGAAAAGGGAAAATATATTTTGTATATAAGGGATCCGCTTAAACAATAATTTTTTATCTTATTTAGCTCCCTTTAACGTTACAATGTACTATTGTAAAGTATTTTATACAGCTCTCGCCAACAGAATGCTCAAGATGCAACGAAAGAAACAAGCATCTTGATATAACAACAATCCATAAAAACCCATTCTTCTTAATAAAAAAATGCACCTTACATATGCAGAAAAATATCGCGCAAAGAGTTATAAAGAAATAATAGCCCAAGATGATGCAGTAGAAAAAATAAAATCATTTTTACTCCAATTTCCAAAGAAAAAGGCATTAATTCTTCATGGTCCCCCGGGCACAGGAAAAACAACATTGATTCATGCCGCGGCAAAAGAAAACAATTTAGAAATATTTGAATTAAATGCTTCTGATTTAAGAAACAGAGATAAATTAGAAAGTGTATTAAAACCAGCGTCAATTCAGCAAAGTCTTATCAAAAAAGGAAAGATCATTCTTATGGATGAACTTGACGGCATTACAGGAACAGATAGAGGGGGCATTCCAGAGTTAATTCGCACATTAGAAATAACAAAATATCCTATAATAATGACATGCAATGACGTCTGGCAGTCAAAATTATCTCCTGTAAGGGCAAAATCAAAAGTAGTAG
>JBBTWO010000051.1:0-1359 GCA_038062745.1 Patescibacteria group bacterium
TGCACCAACACCAAGTCCAACACTTTCTCCAACTCCTACTCCAGTTTCACATATATTGTCTGTTTCTGATATAAAACAGTATTCTTCTCCTTGGGGGGATCAAATATATGATTCTGCTACTAATTGGACTAGTAACCCAACTATTGATAGATGGGGTTGTGCTTTAACTTCTGCATCAATGGTTCTTAAATACTGGGGACACAACATTAACCCAGATGAATTAAACACTTGGCTTAAAAATCAAGCCGATGGATATGTCGGCAATGGGTTGTTAAATTGGCTTGCAGTAACAAGATACACAAAACAACATGATAGTCAGACAACTCCAACTTTGGAATATAGAAGATTACCAAGTACCTTGGAAAACATATCTACTGAAGTCGACAATGGAAGGCCATCAATTTTGAAACTTCCAGGACATTTTGTTGTTGGAAAGGGATATGCAGATGGAGGAAATTATTATATTAATGATCCAGCTACAACCCAACCAACACTCTCATATTATGGAAATTCATATCTTGCTCTAAATCAGTTTAAACCAAGTCATACTGATTTGTCATACATTCTTTTGACCATAAACCCTGGATACACAATCTCTGTATTTAACAGTAGTGGAAACCCAGTAGGAGAATCATATCTTGAAGAACCACTACTTGATCAAGTCGATGGAGTAAGTACTAGTGGAGACTCTTTGGGAGTATACATGCTTCCCATTCCCGATGATGGAATTTATAGAGTAGAAGTAACAGGTCCGGCAGGGGAATATGTTTTAAATTCATATGTGTACAATACTGCAGGGGATGTTGATATTCAGACATTCAATGGGATAGCTGGAACAGATCAAAAAGACCTGGTTCAAGTAGACGTCACAGGAGATACTAGTACAACTACTCGAAAAGTTACAATTGTTGATATTCTAAACGATTGGAACAATGCATATAGCCAGGGACTGATCAAAAATAGAACCTTCTATAGATCTGTGAAGTCACTATTGCTTACTGCTAAAAAATATATAAACAAGAAAAAATACACTCAAGCAAAAAGTGTGTTGGTTTTAGCGCGAGGTGAAATAGTCAGGCAAACACCTGCTTTTATAGATACTCAAACTTCAGGGATTATTGTTTCTGAACTGGACTCTCTGATATCTTCTTTGTGAAGAAAGTATTTTTAGTGGGCATGCATGGACTCGAACCATGGACCTCCAAATTATCAGTTTGGCGCTCTAACCAGCTGAGCTACACGCCCAAATATTGTCTTAGGCATGAATATTTTACCTCACTGAGCACAATTTTTCATTACCAAATTACGTTCCTACAATCTATACTAACTAAAGCTTGGCTACAAACTAATTTGTAGTAA
>JBBTWO010000051.1:1459-2822 GCA_038062745.1 Patescibacteria group bacterium
TGTAGTAAACTGTAAGTGTGAATAATACTTCTAGTGTGCTTTCCGATGAAACAACAGTTTTAGTTTTTGCCTATGCATTAGCAGGTCTGGGACACTTAAGAGTTATTAGTGCCCTTCATGATGGTTTGCCTCCAGATGTGGAACCATCCCTATTGGGGAGCCATGATAAAGCAATTGTTAATATTCATAGAATAACCAGTGTCCATCCAATTGTCAGAAGGATATATAACTGGATGGAAAAAGGAATGTTTTCAAATGTCTTTGCCTTTTTCTATAAACGTTTTTTACGAACACACACTAAAGTTATGTATGACCAATTAACTACTATCTTAGAACAAAGAGTTAAAGAACCAAAGAATATAGTCGTAGTTGCGGCCCATTTTGGCCTGGCTCATCAGTTGGTTGCCGTAAAGGAAAAACTTGAGAAAGAGAAGAACATCAAAATTTATCTTTTTGTTCAAGTAACAGATGATACCTTTCACCCTATGTGGTATGTAGATGGGGCAGAGATAATTGTAGTTCCAAGCTTGCAGTCAAAACTGCAGTTTATGGACTATGCAAAAAAACATTCTCTATCTCGTTCGCGAATTGAAGTTCTTCCATATCCTGTCAATCCAACTTTTTTTGACAACTTAACTCCAGAACAATTGGAAGACAAAAAAGACCAATTAAGTACAAATGAATCCCCTTCGGGTCTTCCTGCAAGCAGTAAAATAAATGTTTCAATTCCAGTATCTGGTGCAGCCGTGGGAACTGGTTTCCATGACAGCTTTATAAAAGAGATTGCCCTTTTGTCTCCTAGATTTTCCTTTTGGGTTGTTTCAAAAAGAGCTAAACATACAAAGTCATTTTTGTCTAAAATGGCAAACCTTCCCCATGTAAATTTGTTAGTTTCCGAGAGTGAGCGAGAAGTGGTTGAATACTATGATCAATTGTTTAGTAAAAATGTAATATCTTTGGAAGTAACTAAGCCTTCAGAACAAGCCTTTAAAGCTTTGGCAGCACCTTTTCAAAAAGCTGGGGTAATACTTTTGTTTAATACACCTATTGGTGGGCAGGAGTCAGACAATTTGGCTTTTTTGCAAAGACACAACTTAATTCCTAGTGATGAACAAATGGGCAAACTTTTGGAAGCATTCAAAAAAGACGAAGACCCATTCCTGAGTTTGAGTTTAGAGATTCCCAAGTGGAGGGGTCTGAAATTGCCTGGAAATCCCAACGAGTCAGCCAAGTTTGTTTGGTGGTGTTTGGAGAAAGGCGTTTTTACGAAAATGTTGTCAGCAAGAGCTCAAGCACAAATTGGAGATCCAAATCCGCATGAGTTAGATAAAAATGGAGTACTCAGATTTTGGGGGTTAGTTAC
>JBBTWO010000052.1:0-25174 GCA_038062745.1 Patescibacteria group bacterium
ATCACAGCAAATCTGTTCTTCCTTGTTCCTTCAATAATTCCACTATTTTCTTGACGCCTTGGGCATGGCTTTTGCTGCACACCAAAAGTGCCTCTTTGGTATCAACAATAACAATATTGTCTACATCGACTACAGCAATCATCCTTCCATCTTTGTGAATTAAGGCATCAGAAGTATCAATATTAATTATTTCTCCGCCTTCCTCGTCTCCATCAATAACTACATTGCCTTGATGATCCTTAACTAAATTCTCCCACACTTCTTTCCAATCTCCAATGTCAGTCCAGAAAAAGTCCCCAACAACCATTAAGAAGTTTCTATCCTTCTCAACAACTGCATAGTCAATGGCAATTTTGGGCATAAGTTTATATGACTTTTGCAGTACTTCTTTTTCATCTGTTGTTCCAATTGCTTGCCGGATTTTTTCGAGTTGCTTGCTTACATCAGGAGCATTTTTTTTCAGTGATTCCAGCAATACATCTGCTCTCCAGACAAACTCTCCAGCATTCCAAAAATAATCCCCTGAAGCAGTGTATTCTTTAGCCAATTCCAATGAAGGTTTTTCTACAAATTTATCAAGTTTGTAAAATTTGACTCCTTCAACCGTTTCTTTATATTGTCCCTTTTTAATATGTCCCAACCCTGAATGTGGGTAGCGTGGCTCAACACCTAAGGCGATCATTATTTTCTCTTTGTAAGCTACTTCGGCTGCTGTTTTTAAAATCTTTAAATATCTTGGAACTGGCTTAACTAACCGATCTGCGGCTTCAGTAATAATAACTGCATCAGAATCTTTAGCATATACATAAGCTGCACCCAATCCATGTGCTGGTCCTGTTTCCCTTCTTTCTGGTTCAACAATAATATTTTCAGGCAACAATTCAGGGACTTCTTTGTGAATTTCTTTCTTATACTCTTCAGAAACTGTAACTACAAATATCCTCTCCCAATCAAGTATTTTGTTAAATCTGTGAGCGGTTATTTGAGTTAATGTTTGATTATTAAAAAGTTTCAAAAATTGTTTTGGAGTTGCATTTTTTGACTTTGGCCAAAGTCTCGTTCCACCTCCACCTGCTAGAAACACTGCATATAGGTGGTCCTTATATTCTTCCGAGCTATTTGATGATTTTCCAAAGATTTTCTTGGAAATTTTTCTTAGAAAAGTGTTTGGCATTTTGTGAAATAAGTGTAGCACTAAATTTAGTTTTGTGAAAAGAGCTTATTGCCTTTATTAAACTCTCCTCACTTTGTTCATTAAAAAATATTCCCGTCTTTCCGCTCAATACAGTGTCCAGTGCTCCTCCACTTTTATATGCAATAACAGGCTTTCCAAACACTTGACACTCAACAGCAGTCAAACCAAAATCTTCATCTTGAGGAAAAATTAAAGCTTTACAGTTTTTATAAAACCAAGCAAGACTTTGATCATTATTTATAATGTTCAAAAAAATAATATTCGCCCCTGCTATTTTCTTTAGCTTTTTTTCTTCACTTCCACCTCCCACAATAACTAATGAGAGATTTAACTTATTAAATGTTCTAACTACTAAATCCACTTTTTTATAGGGAACTAATCTACTAACAACCAAAAAGAAATCCTTGGGTAGGTTATTAAAATCTTTAGTAGTCTTAGTATTTATCGAGACTGGCGGAAAAACAATTTCAGAATCTCGGCCATAGTACTTTTTAATTCTGTTTTTTACTTCTGTGGAAATGGCAATTAATTTGTCGGGTCTAAAGGCTGCAACTTTGTCCCATTTCCTCAAATAATTAACAACTGACTTAGATATTACCTTCAGGGTCTCACCCTGAAGGTAGTCTTCATAGTGACTCCAGAGATATCTTGTTGGAGTTAAGCAAATACAAATATGTTTTGTGCCGGGCTTTGTTATTATTCCTTTTGCAGCTTCACTGGTTACACTTATTACTAAATCATGTTCATCAAAATTAAAGCTTTCAAAAGCTAAAGGCATAAGAGGGGCATACCAATCGTGATGAGTTTTGGCGAATGGAAAATTTTGCAAAAAAGAGGTATAAATTTTTGGAAAAACGTTCGCCCATTTTGCAGTTTTTGGGTTATATACAGAAGTGTACAAAGGGGCATCTGGAAACATGTTATGAAGAGTTAGAAGTACTCGTTCTGCTCCCCCCCATTTATTTACCCTATCATATACTAAAGCTACTTTCATAAATGAATTCTACTCTTCAGGCAATAGTCTTGATTGGGAGTATTTTTCTACTTCTTCTTGTAGAAAGTCCTGTATTTGTGTTGTTGTATACTCCTCTTGTAGAAAATCAATCGGCAGCATATCCAAGTCTTTGAAATACACCAATTGTTCTAAAAAAAGCTTCTCGTTGAATTCTCCTCCAAATCTAGTTTTTGCTTCACCAATTATTTTTTCGAGACTATCGAGTTTCATCTTCAAAATAAAAAATATATCTACATAATCTCTCCAAGTTGATCTTCTTCCAATCGCGTGAGCTTTGTTTGTGGCAATATCTTCAACTGCAAATAAAGAAATTGGGTTATTTGTAATAACTTGGTGCAGCCTTGGGTAGGGATAATTGACAAAGTCCAGTTTTACTCCGTCATTTGTCGTAAACAACAGAAAATCTTCGTTATCCACTTGCACATTTATATCTTTCCCAAAGATTTCTCGAGCCTTAGGTAGTAATTTTTTACTTAATTTCCTTTCGGTAAATAAATCAAAATCGAACGATTTCCGATGATTTATTTGAAGCATCAAAGCCGTTCCGCCTGCCAGAACAAAGCCATCTGAAAATTCTTTCAGTTTACCGTAAACTTCGAGTCTACTTTTATCAAGTGCTTGCGTAAATAGTGTTGACATAGTCTGTGGTAGATACTTTTGTTTTCTTTAACCCTAAAATAAAATTCTTTACAAAATTGAACGCTTGGCTGGTATATATTTTTTGAGGGTTATCGACAAAAACTTCTCTGACTTCTTTTAGAGAATATTTTCTCAATAACCATTTAATTTCATCAAATCCCCCAAACATTAGAACCTGATGAATAATGTATTGTCTATGTTTTTTTAGATCAAGCTTATCAATAGAAACTGACCAAAGAATGCCTTGTAAATGGGCTGGGATATCGCTTTTCATATACTTAGATTATATAACACTTTTATATGTATCTAAAGTCTCTTGAGCCATCTTTTTCCATGAATAAGTTTTGGCAAAGTTTTGAGCTTTGGTGATTAATTCTTTTCTGCGGTCGGCAGTCATCTGTTTAACTATTTCCATACGCTTGGCAATATCACTAAAATCAAAAGGATTAAAGTAAACCGCATTATCTTTATACACTTCTTTAAAAACAGGTATTTCAGAGGCTAAGAGAATAGTTCCATTAATCATAGCTTCAAGTCCAGGAAGTCCAAAACCCTCTGTTAAGGAGGGGTAAACAAAACCAATCGAGTTTTTATACAATACTGATAGTTCTTCATCAGGTACAAATCCTAAGAGTTTTACATAATCTTTTGCTCCAGTCATCGATACTAATTTCTCCAGTTTTTCAGTAAACACATTCCTAGCACACGAAATAGCCAATGGAGTTCGGTTTAAGTAAGCAGCTTCAATTGTTCTTTTTAAATTCTTGTGTGGGTAAGCACTACCAACATATAAATAATATTTGTCTTTGGTTAAATTATATTTACCCAATATTTCTTCAGTATTAGCGGAAGTCATTTTCACTTGCTCCACTCCTTCATAAGTAACTACCACTTTCTCAGGGCTTACCTTATAAGTCTTAATTATATCTTCTTTGACATACTTACTAGGAACAATAATTTTGCTGGCTTTTTTGACAGCATTTGAAAAAACACTTTTATAGCCAAGACGTTTTACATAATAAAGGGCTGGGTTAAGCGTTGTTGCCTCAAGCCCTTTTTGTTTGTGCATCAGAAGGTCATGAATGGTAACTACAAATTTTCCTGTAAACCAAACAGGAACATTGAAGTGTAGGAAATGCACTAAATCTGGTTTTTCTTGATTAATTATCTTGGGTAGCATTAATTGTTCTGCAAATGAGTAATGTCTAAAGTCAGCTGCGACTTTCTTAAAGTTGGCTGGGAAGGTTAACTCATCAAAATATTTTCGCTTTAAAAGAAGTACATAGTCATTACTTTTATCAAGCTCGGTAATTTGGGTAATTAAGTTAACGGCATATCTGCCAATACCTGCATTTTCCAAGCCATACATGCGTGCATCAATTAATATTTTCATGTTATTTAAATACTGACCGCATAAGTTTAATTAAGTGAATACCGATCATCACCAGCCAATTAACAAAGAATGGGTATCTGCTCCACAGCCATTTTTTATAAAATATAGCCATTGAGTCCACTCCGCGACCAACAAAAGCTTTGTTGAGCTTTTTGGTTTGTTTTTTAAAGTGCCTTATCCATACACGGGGATAGTAAACAATCTTTAAACCTTTTTGCTTTATTTTCCACGATAAATCAATGTCTTCGCCATCCAAAAAATATATTTCATCAAACCAACCAACATCATCAAGTATTTTCTTGCGAGTCAAAAAAAACGCTCCCTGGGCGACGTCTATATCAATCACAATCTCAGGGCTAATGTGGCCATACCAATATTTAGAAAGAATTGGAGACTTAGGGAACAATCTGTCTAAACCACTAAAATGGGTAAGTGCGACCCAAGGAGTTGGGAAAGCCCGTCGGCTGTCGGGGTCAATTGTGCCATTAGCTAAAACCAACTTACAGGTAACAACTCCAACATCGTTATGTTCTTCCAGATAGTCAACAGTTTCAATAAAAACTCCTGGGTTAACCAGAGTATCGGTATTTAAAAATAAAACATATTTTCCCTTAACTGTGCCTCTGGCAGTATTATTGCCTTTTGCAAAGCCTAAGTTTTGGCTATTTTCAATGATTGTATTTTTTACACCTTTAAAATCTAGTTTTCTAATTTCGTCTAAAGAATCGTCGGTGGAACCATTGTCTACTATAATAATTTCAAAATCTAATTCATTCCTGCAAGCTATCACTGATTTTAAACAAGCAATAGTTAACTGCCTAGTATTGTAATTTAAAATTATAACCGACAGGGTTGGATTTTTCATGTTCTTTTTGTTATCTTGGCATAGATGCCATCGTGTAATTTTACAATTGCTTTCCAATCAAAATTGTCTCTTACAAACTTTTGGCCTGCTAGGCCGATTTTCTGAGCCAATGGTGAATTATTTAATAGACTAACTGTTTGCTGGGCAAGGCCTACCATGCTGTCACTAATGACAACATGCTTACCATTTTCTACTCCAAGTCCTGCCATACCAATGGTGGTTGAAACAACAGGCAGTCCAGCAGCCATTGCTTCCAAAACTTTAAGTCTTGTACCACCAGAACCTCTAATTGGTGTAACCATTATTGTTGCTGCACTATAGGCATCTCTTGCTTGGGGAATATTTTCAGTAATGATTATGTTTTTGTCCGTCAGTGACAGTTTTTTGATTTCTTCAGGAATCATTCTACCAACTATCCAAAGATTGACATTATTGATTCTTTTTTTAATCTCTGGCCAAACTTCTTGAGTTAGTAAATCCACCGCTTCTCTGTTTTGCATCCATTCAAAGTTGGTCACGCCATACATAATTCTTGGTGGAGAGTATTTTGCTACCTTTACTTCTGAATAGTAGGAGGCATCCACGCCATTTGGAATCACCCCTACTTCTTCCCCACCAACAAGCTTTTCCATAATTACTTTATCATCAGGGGACACAGTGAACAATTTGGTTGCTTTCTTCCAAAAGTAGATCTCCCAAAATTTAAGTTTAATAACATCAATCATGAAAAATGGTCGAAGAAGGAGGGGTACTTCAGTTTTAACATAGTGTTCATATACTTTGTGCCAAATGGTTTGCTCAACCTGAATTGAGGGAACATTAGTTTTGGGTATGTGGGGCATAACGTAAAATGCTTCAGCGTGAATTAGGTCATAATCCCCTTTCAATAGTTCCTTTTTAACAGCCATTCTCTCAACAAATGAAAAGTTGCGTATTAAAAGCAGAGGAAAAGGAGAAAATACCGAAAGCAGGATATTGCGGGGTGTCCATGGGGAACTTGGACGTTTAAAGGTTTTGACTACTTTACAATATTTCTCAAGCTCAGGTATGTATTTTTTTTCTTCTTCGTCTTTTATAAGAGTAAAAAGAGTTATATCGTGCTCAAGAGAGAGAAATTTAACCAAATTAAACCATCTTGTTTGACCACCAGACGTCTGGGTATTGGGTAAAAAAGGAACAAGCATCAATATCTTCATGCCAATTTGAGTATACCATTTGAAAAGGGATATTTGAGTACAAGAGAAAGAATTTCATACGTTGTCGGTTTAGGAAAATAAACAGGTTTGGTTCCTCCCTGGGTCACAAACTTCCACTTGGTTTTTTAAAAATATTTGTTGTAATATTTATCTATGAGTGAAGAAAAATTAACAGACGTTAAAATGTTTTCTGAACTATTCACCAGTTTCTCTCATAGAGTCATTAATCATGAGCTTGTTCCTTCCAATATAAATGCTCTTGATGGTGATCTATAAACAATGGTCGAGACTTTAGAAGATTTTATCGAAAGTAGACAAGAACCGGAAACTTTCTTTGGAGATATATTTCCCCAGGGCACATACTCATGTGGAACTGAAAGACGTAGAGAATGGGGAAAAGATGTGAAGCCTGGTACATTAACTCACATGTGTGCTTCAAACCCTAATTTTGCACAAGGAAAACTTGCTCCGTTTTGCCAAATTAGTTTGTTTAAGGCAGATAGTGGGTATGATTGTGTCATTATCTCTAGAGATTTGAGTAATGAGGGAAGAGTTATGTTTGAACGTCAATCTCCAGAATCTTCATGGATAAAATACGAGAAATAATTTCCTGTTCGTTTATATTGTGCCTATTGGTGATAGAGGCTCATCGTCATCTCCAAATTTACTACCGGCATCTTGAATAGGTCCCTCGCCCTCTAATCTTCTTACTATACTATTATGGAGCATTGCCTTGTGGCCAAATTCCTTAGCCGCATAAGTTACCGATAAACCACCAGCAATTTCAAGCGCTCCATTTAACACACGAAGGGAATTTTTCTCTGCGATACCAGTAGCAATTTCATTTAAACCATCAAAAACTAAAGTCGTACTGACATAGGCCATAACAACAATTGATCCCCAATAAGTAATTACTTTTCTAGATTCTTTCTTTATTGCACTTTCAACGTCGTCATATACCCTATGTTCTTGCCTAGTAATTTCTATAGAGAGTGGAACAACATCCCCATCCCCTGCCTGTTGTAGTGCTATAAATATCTCAGGACGTTCGCTAGCCATTTTGACAAGATACTACTCCCCTTTTTTAGACAAATCAACGACCACATACTTTTCTGTTTTCTCAAGTGTTTTATACTTCTTCATCAAAGCATTTGTATCATTATCAAAATTAACTGATACATAGTACTGGGCGCCTTTTTTAATCATGTTTTCAATTGAGTCATCTATTACTGGATAGCCAAATCTATTTGTTGCATAAAGAAAGGCTGTGTCACCATTGTAGGGAGCAATTACTATCGCTTCTTTTGGGGTAAGTTTTTGTACTGCAGCTCCAGCAACAATTATTTCTGGGTGGTTTATCTGGTAATTGCCGCGGGTTTGATAGTAACCTACAAGCAGCATCATAAAAACTGAGAACACTACAACTGATCTAACTAGAATTTTGTTCAAAGAAGTATTTGTCCAAAGATACACCACTCCTTGTGCCAGTAATAAACAAATTGATGGGATAATCAGTATTTGATAGTAATCATGTCTAACGCTAGCCGTTGCCACAACACTTACATATAAAACACTGCCCAAGAAAAAATACAGATTAAACCAATTATTTTTCTTAGTTGTTACAATTCCTACCCCAAAAAGAATTAGTCCCCACATACCAAGAATTAGTTTTCCAATCCGCTCGGCAAATATCCAATTCCAAAACGCAGGCCTAAAACGAATTCCATCTCCATTAAAAGCCCAATCAAAATGCGGAATGCCTTCTGGAAAGTTATTCACCCATATTCTCCAAACAAAAAATGGCACAATTGCTAAAGTCGCAAAAATAAACAACTTAGTTTGTTGATATATGCACTTAACGCCAAACTTTGAAAAAGCCAAGTATAGAAGTGGTAAAGAATAGAAGAAGACAAATGGCTTAATAAGCGTTGCCAGTGCAAACAAAACTCCAGACAAAACAATTGGCCAGGCTTTGTCATTTTCTGTAAATCTAATGAAAAAATATAGTGAAGAAACCAAGAAAGCTACGCCAATTGGTTCTGGCAGGACAACCCGTGTAAAGTAAATGTTGTAGGGCATAAACAAATAAAAGAAAGCTGCCATTACTCCACCCCATTTGCTAATGGTTTTTTTGCCAATTAGATATAAAAAGAAAGCCGTGATGATAGCTGAAAAAATTGTTACCAGTCTTGCCCAGACAACAAATGAATCAGCCTCTATACTTTTAAATACAAATGGATTGGTTTTTTGTTTAAATAGATTTTTGTCAAAAGCAACATGAGGAAGAGAAGTTAAATGAAAATTCTTTTCAAAAAACACATGAATGAGATTGTAAATTGGAAATTCAACCATTCTGAGTCCTTGGGGGTTGAGCATGCCAGTTTGGATACGCGAGATATCATAATACCTTGGAGCTAAAACATTAACTCCTTGATCCAAGTAAATTCTTGAAACAGAAGCCGTATCTGCTTGCCGCCATGAATGCCAATCTGCAATTGGGAAGTTTATATGCCAAGTTCTAATTAAAAAACCAAGTACTATAATCACCACCAACACACTTGTTTCTATCGCTTTACTTGAAAAAAATTTACTGACAGAGTTATTTAGTTTGTTCATATCTTGTTAGTCCAATTGCCAACCCCATCATTAGCCAAAACATAATCGCCAATTTACTGGCCTCAAAAACATCAATAAAAACCGCATTGATTAATATTCCCACTGTTGCCCCAACCATACCATATACAAAGATTGATTTTAGATTTGATTCTTTAGAGTAATTCTCAATGGTATATTTTAAAAATTCTATCCCTGACTTGAAAAAAACTAAAAAGAAAGCCAAAAATCCTAATATCCCCGTTTCACCTAAAAATCTTAAGTAGTCATTATCAGTGGCTAAAGTAATTGATGAATAACCAGTCCCAAGTAGTGGGTTTTTGGTTAGGGCTCTGATTGCCCGTGGCCATTCAACATTAAGTCTAATTGAAGTTGATCTGTCTTCTGCTGCCAAAACAAAACCTGCTGCATGAACCGTTATGGCTTGATCGACTGTGTAAGTAATCTTATCTACGACAATATCGAGTATTTGTTGGTATCTGGTTAACAAGTTCCCAGAAATAAGCGTTAAAACAAAAACCGATATAAACACGATTGGTATTGCCCAATATTTCTTAATTAAAAACAAAGGAATGCAAATCGCGACAATATATGAAACTATTGAAATTCTTGAGGCTGTAAAAATAATTAACCACAACGACTGACCAATCGTCATGCCCAGAATTGCCCGCGACTTGGCTTTTGACTTACTTAAGCCTAACTCTTCAATAGCCTTGTCGGACAATAATATACTCACAAACATTGGTGTCACCAAAATTAAATATGAGGCTAGATCATAATGACCAGCAAATGTGGAAACCAAATGACCAGACAGTGTGTAGTACAATGCCCTGCCTTTGGCATACTCTTCATTTTGAGTGGTAATGATTGGCAAGGAAAAATGTTTCTGGCCAACACCATATAGAAAGGCAAAGAAAATGACTATCATTATTGTCTTTACAAAAAAGTTGAGATTCTTCTTGCCATCAACCATCTTCATCGTGGCCATTCCTATAAACAGAGGCAACACATACTGCACCCTTCTTGCCCAATGCAGTAGGCCAATATGCGGGTCGACCGTTTTAGTCAAAAATATGCCAGAGAGGGTTGCCACCAAGCCAATCACCCAAAAAAGACTAACAGCCCAAAATAATTTGTTTTTTAAAAGCGACTTTATATTGGGTAAAATATATGCAAACCAGACTCCAAAGGTAAGTAGCATCAAAAAATCTTCAAGTCTGACTGAAACATAGGTTCCAGGAATTCTCAAAAAGGGAAATTTTGGGTACAGTGGAACGGCAAGCAAAATACCTGCTGTTAAATACTTAAGTGCTCCTTCAAGCTGTTTTGAAAGCTTTTGCATAAATGTGTGCTGTTTGCCTCCCTTCCAGTATAGCGAAAAGAATCATTCTTCCCAAGGCTCCAATTTTTAACATAAGACGCAAAATGGGAAATTGCCAGACGGGGTAATGTTTTTTGTAAAACGTCTTTATACCCTTATATTCATTTACTAAAGGAAATTCTGACGAAGCGCTGCTGGCTCCGCCTAAATGGGTTATCTGCAAGTCAGGCAAATAGACAATCTCATAGCCAGCATTTTTAATTTTGTAACACAAGTCCACATCCTCGGTATACATAAAATAGTCTTCATCCCAACCCTTAACTTGGTCAAGTACACTTTTTCTAACAAACATAAAAGCTCCAATTAGCCAATCAAGCTTTTGCTGTTTTTCAAAAAAACCAACATTCTTAGTAAAAGACTTCTTCTTTAAAGGATGAAAAGGTTTAATAATACCATCAACAAATGGCAAATCCTGAATAGTCATCCAGGAAAACACTCGGGTTAGGGTTGGAAAGTAGCCACCTGCTTCTTGAATATTCCCATCCACTCCCACTATTTTTACACCAGCTGCGCCAAGTTTAGAATTTGCTTCCAGATGATCAAATACATTTTTGACAACATTATTCTTTACTAAGGTGTCAGAGTTGAGAAAAAGAATGTATTTACCACCTGCTTCCTTCGTTCCTTGGTTATTACCAGCTGCAAAACCGACATTGGCTAAATTCTTAATAAACTTTAATCTGATGCCTTTGGTATCAAATTTAGTGATGGCCTCAATTGAGCCGTCAGTTGAAGCATTATCCACAACAATCAATTCATATTGCACTCCCTGCGTGCTTTCAATTACTGAAGATAGACAATTAAGAGTAATATTTTTGGTGTTAAAATTGACTATCACAATAGACACGTCAAGTGAGTAGTCTTGGTTCATTTTTTTCTCCTTGGAAGTAGTCTTGCAAGTTCAACACCTGAATCAAACCACAACTTAATAAGCATAAAGCCTGAGAACAAAGTAACACAGGCAATCAGAAATCTAACAACTAGATTTGAAGAATTGTACTTAATAGTAATTTTTTCCTCGTAATGAATTCCCTTATACCAAATATCATCTTTGGCTTGACTAGGGATAAAGCCGTTTATAAGAAGTGATTCCCTGAATGGGTGTACCAATTCCTGCAAGTAGTAACTTCTTGTTTGATCACGAATCAGAGTCTGGGCATCTTCGGGTGGATAATTTAAAAGTAGTGAATGTCGATTAAATTGATTTAGATAATGGTCAACTACTTGCTCCCTGGTGTAGTTAGTGAAATAAGCCTTTTTAATAGGGGTTTCAATATCTGCATCTTCCATAGATTGAACTGCCCCAGGTGGTGGATCAGGAAATTTGGGAGCGGGGAGAAGAAGATAAACGACAAACAAAAGACAAGTAAGCAAATAAATGGTAGTGAAGATATTTTTAAACTTCATATTACTGGAAAAGTCTGGCTCTTCCCAATTTATAATTTAAGTCTTTAAGGGGTCGCTGGCCAATTACTTTTGCAGGGATTCCACCAACCATTGTAAACTCTTCAACATCTTTTGTGACAACTGCTCCTGCTGCAACAATTGCTCCATTGCCTATTGTCACTCCTGGCAAAATAATTACACGGGGGCCAATAAATACATAATCACCAATGGTTACTTTATCGTTAACAGCAGCAAAGTCTGGATCTGAAATATTGTGTTCAGAGTTATAGATCAACACTTGAGAAGCGATGTCTGTGTGATCCCCAATTGTCAAAGTGTCCCTCCCATCCAAAAAACAGCTATCCCCAACCATTGTGTCATTTCCAATTTTGACACCTGCTAGGTCAAAAAACTTTACCCCCATATGAATAGTTGTTCCGATCCCTATCTTAGCTCCAGCCAATACAAAGACAAATTTCCTGACAGTCCAAATTGGCAGATGAAGACTGACTAAATGAATTACAAAAAGCTTAATATCTAAAAACCAATTGTAAAATCTAACAAAGGCTTTTTTAAAAGCAGCACCAACTGCCAATTGTCTGCCGTGTTTGTCAGTAAAGACTAATCCTCTTCTTGTAATGTGAATGTTGTCGGCGTAAAGCATATTCTTTTTTTTACTTTTTCTTTGCTAATTCCAAGACTTCCAGAGTTTTGGCAGCAGTCTTTTTCCAAGAAAACTTTTTGGCCTGTTCCAGCCCCTTGGCTACTAAACTAGTATAGTCTTTTTTATCCATCGACAAAACTTTTTTAATCCCCTGGGCAATGTCATCAATATTGTGCGGATCAACTATTATGCCAGCGTCACCAACAACTTCTGGCAAACTTCCCTTGTTGGAAACCACCACCGGTACTCCCGCTGCCATTGCATTTAGTGCATCCAATCCAAAGCCTTCCCAGTAAGAAGGTAGAGCAAAAAGTTTGGCACCTTTGATTAAAAAGGGCTTGTCTGCCTCAGCCACAAAATCGGTAAATATTATGTGCTTTTCCAAGTGATTATCCCGTACTTTGCGGAAAATCTGGTCATACATCCACCCCTTCTTGCCAGCCACCACAAGCTTGTATTGCGGAAATGCCCTGTTTACCGCAATAAAGGCATCAATTAATCCCACAAGGTTCTTACTTGGCTTGAGAGTACTCAAAAATAGAACGTATTCGCCATCGATGTTGTATTTTTTCTTCACATCATCAACTCCGGATTGGGGTATGCCAGAGTTGAACTTTTTAGTGTCATACGATAACGGAGTAACTACAACTTTATTCTTTGCAAAGGGGTAGTGGTTAACAATTTCTTCTTTTGTGCTTGTTGAGATGGCAAAAATATATTTTGCGACTAACATTGAGTAAGCACTCCACAAAGACAACTGCCAATAGTCATATTTTTTCAAATGCGTCGAAAACTTGAGGTAACCCATGTCCATTATCGAACACACTCGTGGCATAAGGGTAAGTGGAGGGACATAGTGACTAGGAGTGAAGAAGACATCAGGCCGTCTATTGGTAAACAGCAGATGTGGCACTAAGCGAGAAATTATCCAAACCGATCCACCTGGTAAAATTTTGTATTTCCAATTTTCTCGTTGCCTTGGCAGGTCTTCTCGGGGGGTACTTTTAAGATAAATTATGTAGTTGTTGCGGTCATGGTCGATATTATAAAGACCCCACAGAATTTCATAGGTATAGGTGTTCACCCCTACCCTTTTTTCTATGTTTGCTTCGTTGCCGTCTATGCCTATGATCATATTTTTATTCGGTAATTGCTTGTGTGAAAACAAATTAATTTACTCCTTTTCCGCAATTAGTCCCGGCTTTCCTTATATACATCCAATGTTTTCTCCGCAGCCTTTAGCCACGAAAACTTAAGTTTCTGCGTTAAACCTTTGGCTTTAAGACCCTTTTGATTCTTTAGAGCTTTAACAATTCCTTCACTAATTGATTCTACTTCATATGGATCCACAAGTACTGCAGCGTCTCCAGCGACTTCTGGCATGGAAGATATGTTTGACGTAACCACTGGAACATTAGCATTGAAAGCTTCCAATATTGGCAATCCAAATCCCTCATAAAGGGACGGATAAACCATTACTTGAGAGCCAGAAATAAGAGCAGCAAACTCTTCATCGCTGACGTGGCCGGTGAATCTAATACCTCGCCCATCGTCAAAATGTTTAGTACTTCTACCAATCAATACTAGTTTAAGATTTTGGCCCGCGGCCGACTTTTCAAAAGCTTGGATTAAGCGGTCGGTATTTTTTCTTTGTCCCACTCCAACAGTGACAATATAATTGCCATCAATATTATATTTTGTTTTTACTTTTTGAATTTGCTCATCAGTGGAAGGAGCATGAATAATACTTGCTGCCTCGCCAATAACTCTAATTTTTTCTTCTCGAATTCCATAGTCAATTAAGTCTGCCTTTGTAGCAATGGAGGGAGCAATAACGATATCTGCTTCTTTTTTAATCCAATTAAATCTGGCTCTGTGAACCGAGACAATTCTGGGGTGCATTTGTCTGGGGAATCTTATTGGTGACAAGTCGTGGATGGTGGTAACTTTAAAAGCCTTAGTGGGTGGTTGTGTCCAGTCACTGGAATGAAAAACATCTACCTTCCCCAACAATGGGTCAATTGGAAATTTATGAATTCTGTTCCAAACAAGATCTGCAACAACAGGGGGGATGGGGTAGATCCTGCTTTCAACTCGACCAGTATATTTTTTAACCTGGGCTTTTAGGGCAGAGTATTGTCTAAACGATCCACCATACAACACATAGTCATTTTGGGTATCAATCTTCAAAAGGTTACCAACTATCTCTTTGGTATAGATTGACACACCGGTATTGTAGATTATTGGCGAGACATCAATTGCGATTTTCATTTTTTTATTTCCTAGTATATTCCCAAACAACTATGCCATTAAAATTCTTCTCAGCTGACTTAGTGTAGCCCAAGTCCTCTATTTTAACCCTTGTTGTGTCTGCTGGGTCTGAAATATCCTGGACATATCTGACCAACCACACCTTTTCTTCCTGACCGGTAATGTCATTTGGTTTTACGATAGTATCACTTTGAGAGTAATATAGGTAGGCCTCATGTTGGGAATCACCTGGGAAGACAACTACCCCCTTTTTGCCTGACAAATCTGTCTCGACAAATGAAACCGCCTGGCGCCAATCTTCACGATGGAATTTTTCATTACTTAGGTACATCCAAGAGAAAGTAATGTTAACTAGCAAAATTGCCATAAATACTAAGGGGAAAACATTTTCTTTTACCTTGGCTAAGCCAAAGGCCAACAAAAGGTAAAGAGCAGGAAGCACAAACACTAACCTAAAATACGAAAACACCGACACTTTGAAACCCACCAAAAATATTAAACCTATTGGCAACAATAACCATAACCAGACAAGTGAGGTTTTTGCTAAATGTTGCTTAGTCTTGACCAGCAAGTAGCCATATATCGCACCAACAAACGTGACCAGTAAAGCATAAACAAATTTATTGTCGAAAGTAATTCTGCCCACCATAAACTTTATTGGTACTAATGCTAATTCCTTAATACTCGATTTACCCAACACCCTCCACCAAACAGCAGAGCTACCAGCAACTGACAAGCCAGAATTAATCTGGGTAATAAGAGTCGGAGACCACACAGCAAAGACAGCTGCAAGGGGCAGCAGACTTAAGATTAACTTTGAGATAAACGAAATCCCCTTTTTATTTACTAAGCTATATACAAAAAACACTGGAATAATAAACAAAGGAAGATAATCAGTCATTCCCACCAGTACCAAAGTAAGGCTAAACAGCAACCAATGGCCAAGATGGTGTTTTTTGGTCAACTTCACAAAAAAGTAAACGCTCATGGTTACAAACAAGGTCTGCAAGCTATACATCCTGGCTTCCTGAGAATAATAAATATGTAGTGGTGCAACTGCTAAAAGTATTGCTGCCATAAGACCAGTATTTTTTTCAAAGTAAGTTTTACCAATTAGATAGGTAAAGTATATTGTGGCCAATGCTGCCACAATCGACAAGGATCTGGCCGAGAACTCATTTACACCGAAGGGCAGTGTCCAAAGTTTAAGTGTTAAATAATAAAGTGGTGGGTGAAAGTCACCAGGAGAAAACTTACTAATGATATCTGTGAAGCTTAAGTGTTTAGCAACAGTTGCACTGGTAGCTTCATCCAACCAAAAAGATTGGTTTATAGAAAATATTCTAAGTACTAATCCAAGAAAGAGGATAATCCAAATCATTTTGCAGCCTTCTTGTATAAAGTATATTCTAAAATCCCCAAGAAGACACCCAAGTCGTAAACAACTTTAAATACCAAGAACCTTGGTTCTAAGTTTATTACAGATTTCCAAACACCAACAATGATAGACATTGGTAATGAGCTGCGGACTAATGCATACAGACTCCCCAATAAACCAAGTTTATAACTCCTTTTACCTATCCATTTGGCTTGTTTATATATCTCATCCAAACTAGATGGATTTTTGTGGAAAAACTTTGCACCTTCGACGATCTCTGGATTATAGCCAAGTCGATCTCTTAAACTCCAGTCGTCATTATATCCCCCTGGAACATAACCACCAACTCTATCGAATTCACTTTTAAGTATTGCCCTGAAGACTTCCTTTCCAATCCTGCTTTTATAAGTTAGGTAATTTTTTAGCGAAAGATCTAAATGAGGAATACTGTAACCTAAATAATCATAAAACTTGTAAAATAAATTTCTATTGGCAGATGGATGTCTTTTTTTATTTTCCCAGCCTTCGTTTATATTCCAACATCTCGCCCAAACGTTACTCCAGTTCTCAACATACTCATTTTTACTTAGAGTTCCTTTAGCTTCTTTTTTCACAATAGGGTTAATCAGTTCTTCCAAAAAGTTACCGTCAAAAATCATATCAGAGTCTACAAAAACAAGAATCTCGCCTTTGGCATGCTTAACCCCTAAGTTCCTTGCTGCCCCTGCCCCTTTATGTTCCTGTTTTAAAACCCTCACCTTCAGGGTGAGACCCTGAAGGGCCGATAGTGTTGAATCTGTACTGCCATCATCAACAACAATTATTTCGAAGTCGGCCAAAGATTGTTTTCCTAAAGATTCCAAACAATCCAAGATTGATTCTTCTTCGTTGTAAGTGGGTATTATTACTGATACTTTCATTTTTTGTTTAATTTTATCAAAGGAATTGAAATTAAGGATCCGACAAAAAGAATTGTAATTAACATCAAAACCAGAAATGATGTTTTCGGCAAAAGCAATCCTGCTCCGGCTATATATATTGCTGACCCCAGTCTGGTCAAAAGACTATCAAATGACAAAATACTTGCCCTTCTATTGGTCGTTATCGCTTCATTCATTTCCACCCCCAAAAGTGTATCTTGATAGCCTCTTAGAATATGCATCAGCCAAATTCCAAATAGAGGAACCAGCCAATAACTAGTAACTCCAATCAAGAAGATTGCCGCCAAGGTCAATAATGAAGTCGCAGCCAATCCAAATGAATCTTTTTTTCTGTAGAGCTGCACACCAACAGCAATCAACAAAAAAGCTCCGCTTGTTATTAACCCCCAAAAAGTCACAGGTATGTTTATTTTTTCAAAAAGTGGATTGTAAAACCATTTTATACTCAAGAAGAAAGCACCAAACACACTTGAAACAATAATTAAGTTTTTAAGTCTGGAGTTTGAAGTTATGTCTTTTATTCCCCGAAAAGCAGTTGAAAAAATATTACCCTCCTCTCTCTGGTATTGATAATCCTTTAGAAAAATAACTAAAGGCAATGCCAGTAAGGAAAACAAAAACGACAAATAGATAGGATATCTCATATCATAGGCAGCAGCTAAACTACCAATGCTGATTGTAATTACAGAAAGAATTAAGGCGTAGGGAGTTGTCTGAGCCAAGTCTTTTTTGAAATCTTTTGAAAGCGAATGCAGTAAGGCTGTGTCCGAGCCCGAGACCAAAGCCATTCCCAAGGCAAACAAAAAAAACAAAAACACATAGTAAGCAAAAGATCCAGGAAAAGATAACAGAGCAAAAGCAACAATAACTACAATATTGCCAAGAAGTACTGAGGTTCGATGTGAAAAATAGTCACCAATTACTCCAGTTGGATATTCCAGAACCACTACCAAAATTGAATAGATACTTATTACTTGAAGAGCTTGGACTAGGGTCAATCCCCGAAATTGGAAATAAAGCACCAAAGTTACTACCCAAAAATGATTTGCGGCAGATAATATTTTCCAAATTTTTATTTTTGTCAAGTCGCTCATAGAAGTTTGGCTAAATCTTTTTTCAAACTAAGCAAGTCTGTAAATAGAATTGCCTTAATATCTAAGGTTTGCGCCGCATCGACATTTGCCCTCTGATTGTCTATAAAAACAACCTCATCAGGATGTACATTTTGATCTTTCAAAACATACTCATAGATTTCTTTTTGAGGTTTTGCCATTCCTAAATCTGATGAGGAATAAATCTTTCCAAAAAGGGACTTTAGATTAAAATTTTCAATTTTTGCTCTAGTCCCTTCAATAGATTCATTCAAAAGCATCACAAACCTTATTGTTGTTTTCTCTTTCAAACTTTGGATAAATTCTAAAACTCTAGTATCTGCAATGATGCTGCGATTATAGATCTCTTGCAAATAACTGGGTGATACTTTGTTGGAAGCATTTTGTACAACTTCCTTCCAAAATGGTTCCATTGTACATCTACCAATCTTCATGTTAAACCAATGTTTTTTAAATATTTGTTCAAAAATGTCTGAAGATAAGCCTGTTATTTCCAACACCTTACTGAAGGTAGTGTTCCACTCATCAGCATCAGATCCTATTACTCCTCCATAATCGAAAATTATTAGCTTTATCACTTTCTAATCTCCTCAAATAAAATTTCATACTGTTGGGCAATCTTATCCCAATCAAATTTTTGAGCCTGTTTTTTAGGTTTATTGTCCCAGTGTGCATCAAGAGCTTTTATTATTGCAAGTGATAATTGGTTAATGTCATGTGGGTCTTTGACCAATACTCCTGCATCCCCCACTATTTCTCTTCTTTGATCATCATCTCTGGCAACTATTGGCAAATTGGAAGCCATTGCTTCAACATATACAATTCCAAAAGCTTCCCTTTCAGATGAAGTCAAGACAAAAACATCTGCCGCTTTATAAACTTGCGGCATATCAGAGTGGGGCAGAGTAAGCAAGTTAAATCTGTGGTTCAAAAGATTTCTGCCCAAAAAATTTATTTCTTCCCTCATATAGCCATCCCCCACCACTAATAGGCTTGCATTTTTAACTTTTGCCACAGCTTGAATTACCAGGTCAATATTCTTACTTTTAGTTAATGCGCCAACACATAATATTATAGGTTTTGGTAAATTAATGTTACGAGGTATGACATCTATGTTGAATTTTGTCAGATCTACACCGTTTGGAATATAAACACAATTTACAAATGGATTTACTTTGTTTGCCCAAACCAGAGCACGAGTTGATGTGGCAACAAAAAGATCTGGAAACAGCCAAAGATTGTTTCTATCAAACCAGCCAATACCTGATTGACCTGAAATAACCATCTTCTTGCCCGTTAGCCAGGTAAGCAGTCTAACAATTAAGGTTTGCCAACCTCCGTTAGTTGGAACTACTATGTCATATTTTTGCCATATTAGTTTTGGAACCATCCTCAAAGTGAATAGAAGTATCATTATTCCGCTTGGATCCAAATAGAATCTCCAAAGAAGTGGCCATCTTGGGTAGGCTGAATGATTGCCAGCGATTACCTTCACATCATGGTTTCTGGCAAGGCGTGTTGAAAGCTCATCAATAAAAGTTTCAGCACCACGGCCAACCATACCTTGATAAATATTTAAGAAGGCTATTTTTAATTTTTTATTTTCCATATCTGAATGTTTTCATCTAAATTACCTATATTAGTATAGTTGGTTTTAATCCAATCAGTGATTTGCCTTGGTTGATATGTAGCCAAGTCGTACCAGTTACCAAGTTGGGGTTGCTGCCAAAAAACATATTCGGCAGGATCATTTTCCCATCCGGCAATGATTTCTTCCTGCACATTAGGTAATTCTAAGTACCAACCAAAATTATCTGTCCAAGGCTTGGGAGGTAACAAATCTGAATACACATACAAGCTTGATGATGGTCCAAGTAAATAAATACTTTTATTGTTACTTATTTGTTTAATGTCGTAAGCAAGCTTTAAATCAGTTGTAGTCCAAAATCTGGCTTGCAATCCCCAAGTGCGATCAATGCCTAGTCTTACAATTGAAACTAAAATAATAACAATGTAGATTGTATATAGATAGTACTTATATCTAATTGAGGTAGTCAGATAGGCAAATGTGATCGTAATTAAAGCCAGTGCTAATTGAAAATGAAAGAAGGAGAATCTTGGATATATCATTACCAATGCCATCAATAGTAGCATTAACATGAACACACCTTCTCTTGTTAGTGTTTTAAGATTCTTGAATATTAACAGTACTAGAGGAGTAGTAAGTAGGGCTACAACTAAAAATTGAAATTTTGTTATCCCCATTTGGACATAATCTGGAAACTTATTCCAATAAGTAAATGGATAAACTAAGTTCCAATTAAAAAAGTCTTGAAATTGCTGAGTTGAAAGTAAGTAAGACAAAAAGACCAACCCAAGTATTAGTCCAGGAGTTAAAAAGACAAATATACTTTTTAACTTTTTGCTTTTAACCAACAAATAAATAAACGCTACAACAACTAACAAAGCCGCAGTCTGCTTAATAAAAACAGCTAGTGCAAAGAACAATCCCGATAAAGCCAAATTCCTTAGATTTTCTTTCTTTAGCAAAAATAAAATACCAGCCAAAACTGGAGTGACAATTGCCATGTCAAACCACAACATATTGCCTTCCAGGAATGGTTGAGTAAGTATATAAAGTAGAACCGCTAACATGGCTTGAATTTTGTTTTTTGTTAATTTGGAAACTATTAAATAAATTAACAAATCATTAAGACAGATAAGAATCCAAGAAACAAGTTTTAAATTAATCAAGGAAAAACCAAAGGATTTAAAAACTGCAGCCAACAAAAAAGTTAGTACAGGAGGGTAAGGATGAATAAAGTCTGAATAAATCTTAAAACCATGGGTAACTAAGTATGGATAACTAACCATTTCCGGCCAGGCTGTAAATTGAAGATTAAAAAGAAAAAAGAGATGAAGCAATACTAAAAGCAAAAATGGCCAATGTTTTTTCATTATTTCACCCTTCTTCCCACCACACTCATACTGTCACCTCTGTTCAAAAGCATCGCTAAAATATCATAAGGGAAGTTAATTACGCGACTAATAAACCTTTTCTTCATGCCAAATAAAGACTCTTTTACTTCTTGCACAGGATTGGCAAATTCAAAAATTCCAGATCTAGTCTTGTAATCAACAATACTAAAACCCACCTTTTCAAATGTTTTCTCAAGAGTTTTTCTGGTGAATTGAAAATTATGTTCCAAAGGTAACAGGTGCGGCCAATACTTGCCCATTAATCTTGATGATAGACTATCAAAATTAGGAACATCAACTAAAAGTATTCCATCCTTCTCTAAAAGCGAGTAGGCTTTCTTGACAACTGACAAAGGGTCTTCCAAATGTTCTAGAGTATGATTCATAATAATTATGTTAAATTTGCCTGTAAAGTTTACTTTCTCAAAGAGAGTTTGAAAAACTTTATGGCCTTTGTCAATTGCTATCTCTGCATTCTCTGACGGTTCTACTCCCCAAGTTTCCCAACCATCACTTTTAAAAATATCCAACATGGTGCCATTTGAACAGCCAACGTCCAATACTTTTCCTGGAGTTTCAATATGTTTTTTAGCCAAGTTAACTCTGGTTTGAAAAATGTTTTTAAAATGGCTTTCAAGTTTTTTGTAAGTCTCATCTCTGTGATAAAAATCATAACTAGCGTTTTCAATATTTCTTTCTGTTTTTACAAGTTCACATTTATTACATTTGACAATTTGCCAGTTTTTACCTTGAAGAAGTGTTTTGTACTTGTCTGAATTACAAAGAATACATTTTTTCATTTGAACATTCTCCTGAATTTCTTAAATGGATAAACAATCATTGATTTTAGTGTATAGTCAAAACCAAATGGTCTCCAGAGATTAAAATTACCAACAAAACTGCTGTTAATAAAAAAACTTTCTGGGTAATAGTAGTCCAGTGGTAGAGCGTTGGTTAATTCGTATTTTACTTTCTTTCTATCTTTACTGGATCTGGGCAAAAAACTGGCATGCAGATAGTAGTAGTCACTAAACGAAACTCTTTCTTTTGGTAAATTTTGAACCGGTACTTTATTTCCGTCTACATACGTTTCACTCGGATATGTTCCCCGTATGTGTAGTTCTGGAAGGTTTTTTATAAATCTAATATTCAAGTGGCCTTTTTTGCCGTGAATTTTATACTGACCAAACGACTCATCAAGGCAGTGGTACATATCCCCAACCAGCATCGTGTTTGGGCTAACTACCACATCAAATTTATCTCCACTTTCTTTAAGGTGTTTTGTTTGTTGGCCAATCATGTGTTTATGCCAAATTTCATCGCCATCCAAAATAAATATCCAATCTGCCTTTGTTTCATCAAGCATCTGTTGTCTGGCTAAACTTACTCCATGTGCGCTCTGCTTGCCAATTTCTTTAAATTTTATTTTCGGGTTATTAATTGACTTCACAATTTCAACAGTTTTATCACTGCTGCCAGTATCCCAAACCAAGATTTCGTCTACATAGTCAATCACAGATATGATTGCATAATAGATAAAATTTTCTTCGTTTTTAACTAAACAATGACAAGATATTTTCATTTTGCTTCACTTCTAAACTTATTTACAACCCAAATTCCAGGAATAAGGAAATTGGATAGATTTCCAACTAATACAGTATATGCAGCTCCCATATAACCAAAGTTAGAAATCAGGATCCATCCTAATCCTCCTATTATGACAACATGGACACAACTTATAAAGACAAAAAGTGATGGCTTGGAAAAATAATAAAAAACTGCGGTATGTACAGGAATAGAAATCAAAAATATTACTTGAGAGATAAGCAAAACAATAAATGGCGCAACAGCTCCAGAATAATCTGAACCGAAGAGTGTTGGAATGGCAACGTAAGCCAGGGGTATACCAACTACAATTGCGGTCACCCCCAAGCCAAAAACAAATATTTGCAGATTCTTTAAATAGTCGATTACTTTTTTGTTTGAGTCAAAAGAAGCCAATTTAGGAGCAACCACAGTAGCAATTCCGGCAACAATTTGTGAGCCAATACCAGCAACTGTTACGGCTGCAGAATAAATACCTACTTGGGTAAGAGTTAATAATCTAGTGGACAAATACGTGTCTAATCTGGCTGAGATAGCAGCTATTAAAATAAATAGTGCCACCCACTTGTTATAATGAAAAAATTCCCGATGAACATCGTTTGAGATTTTAACAGTTAAGTAATTAGGTAAGAACAATGAACCAACAACAAAACCAATAAATGGAAAGATAATATATGTTTGGAGAGTATTGCCGACAGTCAAAAACCCGAATCTAAAAATAACGATAATTCCCACCAGCCTTAACAAGTTAAGAGCAATATTAAGAATTCCCCAGGTTTTAAATTTTTCGAATGCTTGGATGGCGCTGGTAGTAAGGGAGAAAAGCAAAATTCCAAATGCTCCCAACAAGGAATATTTTAAATATTGTGTTAATTCAGGTTTATTCAAGACACTAGTTGCTATAAACGGAAGTAAAAACCAGCCAATTGCAAACACACTTATCCCTGCAATTACTTTTACTTTCAGAGCAAGTTTTAAGAACTGTTGTGTTTTTTGTAAGTCTTTATGTCTGTATTTACCAACAAATCGAACAATCCCAGTATCAGTTCCCACATTTGCAATATCTGCAATTAAAGTAAGTGTTACTAAAACAACTGAAACGATTCCAAATTTCTCAGGACCTAAGAATCTTCCTAGAAGAACGTAGAAGGCAATTCCAAGCAAACCATTTATAACAGTTGAAATTGAGGTAACAAAACTTTGTTTAACAGTTTCGTTCATGTTTTTGTCAAACTTTCTTTGCTCTTTTTCCAGAGGAAAAACACCGTCAAAATCAAAATCGATACCAGTGAAAAATACATTCCCCATCTAACATTTTCCTGACCCTTAAAAGTAATTGCTGTATCTCCATATTTGTCTTCAACATAGAAACCATTAACCAATGAATAAACAGGTACGACATCAAAATATTCAGATCCAAGCCTCAATTGCCAGAGTGGGTGGTAGTTTTCATTTAGAATCAACCAATGGCTTCCCGAAGGAGTTGAAAATTTATAATTTAAGGTACCAAACTTTGTAAACTCGGCAGTATGTACCTTAACAGTTTCTTTTTCCAATTGAAGAGAGCTTATACTACCAAAGTGGGTAACAAAGGTGTCAGCCAAACTTTGAGCCTTAGCAAATTCCTCTTTTGGAACTATTGCAAAGACATTAACTATTTCAAATCCGCTTTTGTTTTCCAACACTTGTCCAGTAAAGCTTTCCCAATGAAGATTCTCCCCTTTCTGGGCCCTTCTCACAAAAATCAAATTATTATTTTGCTCCAATCTTTCAAATGAAATCTTTTCGCCTTGTTGTGTTGAAAAGGAAATACCTCTGCCGTAATCAAAATCAGTAAAGTTGTGTCCCCTGATGGTCAATTCGTATTTATACTTTAAATAGTCACCCGCTGAATAGCTGGCCCATTCATTTTTACTGGCCACTTGGCCTGGAGTGACAAAATACTTCTGCAAAAAGCTCAAGGTCAAATCCAGTTTGTCCGAACCGTTAAAATAAATTTTTAGCGATTTTGGATCCTTGCCTTCCAATATTGTTGGATCCCACTTACCATCTTCAAAATAGATTGCCGGAAGTGTATTTTTTAATGGCTGACCAACAGTGGCGTAAATCTTATCCGTAAAGTAAGCTCTTGGGTAACTTTCATTAATTTTATAAACATCAACTGCTGTTTCCCAATCTTGTTTTTCCAAACTCTTATTGGCTTGCACAAGGTCATTAATAATCTGCCAATCCGTTTTTTCTTTTTGGTCTTTAGTTATTGCTCTTGGATCATCTCCCAATATTAGGTATTTAACACCAAGAATTCTAAACCATTCTACAAATTCAGAATTATATAAAAAATTATACCAATCCTCGCCAGCATTTAACCGGGCGAAGGGATAGAGGTTTACTAGTGTAATACCATCAAGAGCAGGTTTTTCTTCTGTTTCAAAAGTCAAAGGCTGTCTTTCGGGAAACCAAGCAGATCTAAAAGACCCTGGTTCTTGAGCTAATTTTTGAGCAATTATTTGATAATCACTGGCTTGGTCCTTTTTGGAAAGA